>CAIOHM010000332.1 GCA_903858055.1 uncultured delta proteobacterium | reverse complement strand
GTCGAGGGCGCCACGGCCGTCGATTGGGAGGACATCGCGGTGGGGCCGGGCCCTCAACGCGGCGAGCCTTACCTGTACATTGCAGACATCGGCGACAACGGGATCTCGCGCGCCTCGATCGCGGTCTACCGGGTGCTCGAACCCAGCGCGCCCGCCACGTCCACGCTGCTCCCGCCGACGATCGCGCTGCAAGGCGCCGAAAAGTTCGTGCTGCGCTACCCCGACGGGGCCCACAACGCCGAGACGCTCCTCGTCGACCCGCTCACAGGGGACCTCTTCATCGTCGAGAAGGCCGCGAGCGGCGACTCGCAGATCTTCCGTGCGGCCGCCCCGCTCTCGAGCGCCACGACGATCACGCTCGAGTCCGTGGGCCGCTTGCGCTTCGGCTCCGGCGCCCTCGCGGGCAACGCGACCACCACCGGCGGCGACATCAGCCCGAGCGGGCGGGCCATCGCCATTCGCACCTACGACCGCGCCTTCCTCTGGCGCCGCGCCCCCGGTGAGAGCGTCGCGCGGGCCGTCGCGGGAGAGCCATGCGCGCTCCCCCTCGCCTCCGAGGGACAAGGCGAAGCGCTCGGCTTCGCGAGCGACGAACTCGGCTACTTCACGCTGAGCGAGGGACGCGCCGTCCCGATTTCGTATTACGCTCGCCGCTGAGGTTCGCCCGCATGAAGGATCGAGGCGTGCACCGCCGCCCTGAGGGCGGTCGGGCGTTCGCGCTTCGTTCGCCACCCTGCTAGGTTCCGCACGAAATGAACGCCTCTTCGCTCACGGGCTCCGGCCTCGTCTTCATCACTTGCGCGGGCCTCGTCGGCGCGACCCTGCTCGCGATCCCAGGCTGCGCTTCGGACGCGACCTCGGCCTCGGTGCCAGGCGGATCGGCTCCGAACGCGTGCCCGGCGCTCGCCGCCGCGACGACACACGGTGGGAGCCTCGTTCGCAACGAGACCTGGGGTGCGGGGCTTCACGAGGTCGCGTCGAGCGTCGTCGTCGGTGCCGGCGTGACGCTCACCATCGCCCCGTGCGCCGTCGTGCGCCTCGCGAAGGACGCGAGCATCACGGTCGACGACAAGGCCACGGGGCTCGTGGCCGAGGGCACGGCCTCCACGCCGATCGTCTTCGAGCGGTCGACGTCTTCGAACGCCTGGGGCGCGCTCGTCGCCTACGCGCCTGCCACCCTGCGCCTCGCCTACGCGACGCTTCGTGGCGGAGGGACCAACGACAGCCTCGCCAAGGCCGACTTCGGCGGGGCCACCTTGGTCGTCCGCAACCAGCAGACCATCCGCCACGATCTGCTCGCGGTCGACCACGTCACCGTCGAGGGCTCGAACGGTGTCGGCGTAATGCTCGACTCCGCGGGGTTCGTCGCCGGTTCGCGTGCCCTCACGGTCACCGGCTCCGGCTCGTACCCGGTCTACCTGGGCGCGGCCTACGCCACGAACCTGCCCGAGGGCACCTACGCGCCCAACGCGCGCAACGCCTTCCTGCTCCAGTCCATCGGCCCGGCTGTCTACGAGTCTGCGGACCCCATTCTCTCGGACGTCGTGATCCGAAACCGCGCGATCCCGTACTTCGTTGGCGAGGGCAGCTCGAGCATCGAGATCGGCGACGGACGCAGCGAGTCTCCGAAGGGCTCGCTCACGATCGAGCCCGGCGTCGAGCTTCGGTTCAAGGCGGGGAGCTCGTCGACCTCCCAGCTGCGCGTCCGGTCCCAGCGCGTCGGCGCGCGCGACGTCGCCCAAGGCGCGCTCATCGCGAACGGTACGCCGAGCGCGCCCATCGTGTTCACGTCGCAGTCCGCATCGCCTGCGGCCGGCGACTGGCAGGGCCTCTACTTCGAAGGCGAGGCCGACGCGCGCAACTCCATGCAGTACGCACGTATCGCCTTCGCCGGCGCCGACAGCCGATCGACGGGGCTCTGCGTCTCGACGCCGGGGGCGTCCAACTACGACGCCGACTGCTCCGTGATCCTCTGGGTGGACCAGGCTCCTGCGTCGGCGTTCATCACGAACACGACGATCGAAGACGGGCTCGGGTGCGGCGTCTACCGCGCATGGAAGGGCTCTTCCGTCGACTTCACCGCGTCGAACACGTTCCGCCGCCTCACGGGCTGTGCGCAGTCCAACGTGGCGCCGCTCTCCGGCAGCTGCGACACCACCGGCCCGTGCCGCTAGCCCCGCGCGCACGGTCATGACGCGATCTTCCGTCGCCGTCAGCGCGCTTCGAAGACCATGAGCCGGTGCCAGGGGTGCGGTGCGAGCGTCGTCCGCGCATGCAAGCCTGCGTCGTTCGCGAGGAGCTCGAGGGCGGTCCAGGGCTCGGGGAAGTCGTTCTGGACCACGTGCGCGCACACGGCGTCGTGCTCCTCCGGGGCGAGCGACGACATGGTCGCGCGTACCCATGCCGTGTAGGCGCGGTGGTACGCGTCGAGCGCCTGCCCCTCTTCGCGCACGAGGTCGATGAGCACGAACAGACCGCCCGGCGCGAGCTTGCGCGCGGCGTCGCGGAAGAACGCCTCCTTTCGCTCGCGTGAGAGATGATGGAGCGCGTAGCTCGCGTGAAGCACGTCCACGGGTTCGGCCGGCGCGGCGATCTCCTCGCACATGTTGCCGTGCTGCAGCGTGAAGGGGCACCCAAGGGTCTCGAGGTTCCGCTTCGCGACCGCGAGAGCGCCCTCGGAGAGATCGACGCCGCGGTAGCGCGCGACCTCGAACGCGCGGAGGATCCCCGTGAGGGTGGCGGCGTCTCCGCAGCCTAGATCGAGCACCGAGAAGGGCCGCGCTGCGAAGCGCTCCGCGAGGACCGCGTGCACGCCCGCCCCGAGCTCGCGGTGGAACATGTGATCCCCCGTGATGACGCGCGCGTAGGTGTCCCACACGTGAAAGAGCTCGATGGCGGAAGGCGCGTTCATGCGGAGAACCTCGCGGCGACGAGCCTTCACGCTAGCACGCACGGAGCGAGCGAAGATCCGCTCCGCGTTCGCTCTTGCTATCCTCTCGCGACTCTCTCGACGCCCACCGACCGCACGAGCCCCCATGCCTCAAGAGCGCTTCTCCGCGACGCAGCGCGCGGCCTTTGCAGCCGCGGCCCTCGGCTGGCTCTTCGACACGATGGACCAGCGCCTCTTCATCCTCGCGCGCGGCCCCGCCCTCGGGTCGCTCTCGGGGAGCGCGGGCGCGCAAGGGGCCCTCGCCACGCAGGCCACGAGCCTCTTCATCGCGGGGTGGGCCACCGGCGGGCTCGTCTTCGGCGTCGTGGGCGACCGCTGGGGGCGGCGCCAGACCATGGCCGTGACGATCGCGATCTACTCGCTCTTCACCGGCCTCACCGCGTTCGCCGTGAGCCCGACCGACTTCGCGGCCTACCGCTTCCTCACGGGGCTCGGCATCGGCGGCGAGTTCGCGGCCGGTGTCGCGCTCGTGGCCGAGGTGATCCCCGGCGCCTCTCGCCCGCGCGCGCTCGGTCTGCTCCAAGCGTTCGGGATCGTCGGCACGTTCCTCGGCACCGCGCTCAGCTTCTTCGTCAAGCCGGAGGCCGTCTACTTCGGCGACGTCCCCGGCTGGCGCCTGCTCTTCGCGATCGGCTTCCTGCCCGCGCTCTTGCTCCTGCTCTTGCGACGCGGCGTGCGCGAGTCCGAAGCATGGACCGCGGCGCGCGACGCCAACGAACGACTCGGTGGCTTCCGTGTACTCTTCACGGATCCGCGCTGGCGCGTACGGAGCGTCGGCGGGATGCTGCTCGGGCTCGCGGGCCAACTCGGCGTCTGGGGCATCGGCACATGGACGCCGGAGCTCATTCGCGCGGCGCTCGGCCCGGGCTCCGGAGACATCGCGCGCACCGGCCTCCTCCTCAAGGACATCGCGGCCTTCGGCGGCGTGTGGGCGTTCTCCCTCGCCGCCGAGCGCTTCGGCCGCAGGCCCGCGTTCTTCGGCGCGTTCGTAGCGAGCATCGCCGCGATCGCGATCACCTTCAGCGGGCTCCGCACCGAGCGCGACGTCTACTGGACGATGCCGCTCCTCGGGTTCACGGTCTGGTCCGTGCTCGCCGGCTACGCGATCTACTTCCCCGAGCTCTACCCCACGCGCCTCCGAAGCAGCGGCACCGGCCTCTGCTACAACGTCGCGCGCTACCTCACCGCAGGCGGCGTGATGATCCTCGGGCGCCTCGTCGAAACCTTCCGCGACCGCGGGTACGCCCAGCCGCTCCGCCCGGCGGCCATCGCGCTCTCGGCCGTGTACCTGGTCGGTCTCGCGGCCCTCGTCGTGCTCCCCGAGACCAAGGGCGAGGCGCTGCCCGAATAGCGCCTCGAGCCACGGAGTCCCGCGCACGGGGGGTCATCCGCCGCGGGATGGGGTTGCGTCGTCCTGGGAGTACTCCGAGTCTTCCTGCGTCCTGCTCCCGGAGCTTAGGGTCGTTCGGTCTTTTTTCAGCAGCCTGCTATTGCGCGACGGTCACGTAGGCGAAGAGGCCGTTTTGCAGGTACTTGATGTTTCCACGCAAATCGAGGCCCGGGTAGTCGTCGGACCTCGCCTCGACGCCGATGTTCAACGACTCGTAGCCGAGCGCGACGCCCACGAGCGGCCACGGGAACCACTCGACGGCCAACGTGGCGCTCCCGAGGCTTCCCTTGAACTGACCGTACGCGAGGTAGAAGAGGTCGAGCCGCTGGCGCAAAAACACGCTCGGGGTCATCGCGAAGTCGAGGTGAAGTCCTACGACGGGCAGCGGCGCGGTGAAGTCCTGCGCCTCCACCGTGCTCGCGCGCTCGAAGCGGAACCCGAAGGGCATGGTGTAGAGGCCGGCCGACGCGGCGAGGTCGACGCGCTCGTCGAGGAGCAGCGAGTACGCGTACGACGCCTTCACGATGTCGAGCGTGGTCGTCGAAGAGACGGTCGAGCCTGCGGAGAAGGTCGTCGCGCCCACGGTGATGTCTTCGGTGAGGGTCTTCGAGGCGACCCGCGTGCTCCCGTAGAAGTCGAGCGCGACACGATGGCGCAGGTTCTCCGAGACGCGCGCGTAGGCCCCCGCCCGCACGGCCGTCGTCGAGGATTGGAGGCCGAAGGCCTTCTCGAGGTTCAACTCGAGCGCCGCGCCCGCGCTCGCGGAACCGAGGCGCACGGTGCTCTCGAGGCGTGACACGTACCCCCCGAGCTGGACCGCCCAGCGCTTCCAAGGCATGCGATCGTTCGCCTGACGAGGAGCCTCCGCGAGGTCGTCCGCGCGCGCGGGAAAGACGAGGCTGCACGCGGCAAGGACCACCGCGGCCCGCATGCATCCTGCACGCATACCGCTCACCATTGTCGAATCAATGGTTCGGCGACGCATGGCCCGACTCCGCTTCGACGAGCGACTTGAGCGTCGCGAGGCCGCCTTGGAACGTCTGGGTCATCATGCGGTCGAACATCACCTTCCCGAGCAGGTACATGCCGAGGCTGCGATCCTCGTCGAACGTCCACGCCACGGTCGCGGTGCCGGCTTCTTCGGTCACGAGGAACGCCGACTTCGAATGCGAGGCGGTCTTCCCGCCCCAGAACGTCATGGCGATGTCGATGCGCCGAGGCTCGTCGACGCCGACGATCTCCATACGGCCCTTCCCGAGGCGCTGGCCCTCGTAGTGAAACACGGCGCCCGGCCCCGCACCGGGCCCCTCGTGGCTCGAGGTCGTCGAAGGGTCCATCGCCGGAAAGGGGTTCCAATCGTTGAAGCGACGAAGATCGTTCATGCGATCGAACACCGCGCGCGCGGGGGCGTTGACGACGATCGAGGCGACGAGGTGGGCATGCGGCATGAGGGCCCCGCTACCCGCTTCACGCGCGGACGGCGAACGGATTCAAACCGCACGGGCGAGGCGCGCGACGCCGAGCCCCCGGGGCAGGCGCTCGCTCCGTCACCGAATCGCCGGAGCACACCGTCGCCGTTTGCGACACCTCCGCGTCGTTCAAGACGCCGTCGCCGTTCTTGTCGAGACCCGTGGTGATGACCACCCCACCCGCCGGGCAGTCGGCACCCGGCCCGACCTTCTGCACGTTGCTGAGCGGCTGAACGGCCGCAGGTGTGGAGGAGTCGCAGTTCGCGAGCGGAGCGAGAAGCACGATCATCCCCGAGAGAGACACACGACGAGCGATCAGCGAGCAACGGTCGAGCTCCCCTCGACGAAGCCGAGGCCTAGATCGCGAACGCGACGAAGTGGCCGTCCGGCGTTTCGGCGAGGAGAGTGCCCTCGGGTCTCACGCCTTCATCGGCAGCATCTTCACGCCCCCTTGATTCATGTCTTCCCGCACCGTATGCAAGGCAAACGACGCGAGGCGATTTCGCTTTGCGGAGGCCTCGCCACGGCGCATCGTCCTGCGCGTCGCCCCTGCGGACGACGGACGACACGAAGCCGTCGTCGACGGCCTCGGAAACGTGATCGGTGTCCGTTCGCAGCGCCGCAGCGGCAGAGAAAGGTCTGTCGGACGTGGCAAAACGGGTGCTCTTCTACCGCGATTTCCGCTCGCTTCAGGGCGGGCACATCGTCCATGCACAATACATGCGTCTCCTCGCCGCCATGCCCGGCTACGACGTTCGTCTCTTTCTCACGCCCGAGAGCGCGCCGATTGCCGAGAGCCCGTGGGCGACGTTCGCGGATCGACTCGAGCGCACCTGGAACCCCGACGAGGCGGACATCCACTTCGTCGCAGGCTTGGATTGGCGGGCGTACCCGCGGGAGCATGCCCTCGAGAACGAAAAGCCCTTCATCAACCTCATCCAAGGCTTGCGCCACGCGGACCAGGAAAATGCTCTTCATGCGTTCCTCGACCGCCGGGCCGTGCGCATCTGCGTGAGCGACGAGGTGCGCGCCGCGCTCGAGGCGACGGGTCGCTGCAACGGTCCCCTCGTCACGATCCCGAACGCCCTCACGCGCGACGTCGCCGAGCTCCCCGGTGTTCGCAAAGAGGTGTCGGTCGCGATCGTGGCGATCAAGCAACCGGCGCTGGCGGAGGAAGTGGCGGAGGCGCTCCGTCGAACGGGCCTCGACGTCGAGGTCGTGCACCGGTGCGAGCGAGGAGCCTTCCTCGAACGCTTGGCCCGCGCGCGGCTGGTCGTCGCGCTGCCGCTCGCGCGCGAGGGCTTCTACCTTCCCGCGCTCGAGGCGATGGCGCTCGGGTGCATCGTCGTGTGCCCCGATTGCGTGGGAAATCGAGGCTATTGTCACGACGGCCTCAATTGCATGGTCCCCCGCGCGTACACCGCCTCAGCGATCGTCGACGCGGTGCGTGCCGCGCTCGCGCTCTCGGACGACGCGCGGTCATCGCTGCTCTCCGCGGCGGGCGCGACGGCAACCGCTCACGGCGAGGGGCGAATCGCCGCGGGTCTCGCAAAGGTACTCGAGGAGCTCTGAAGCCATGACGATCGATCCGCCGCCGCGGAACCTCGTGCTCACCGGCGTGCCTCGCGGAGGCACGACGCTCACCTGTCATCTCCTGAACGAGCTGCCGAACGTCGTGGCGCTCGCCGAGCCGATGGACGTGAACGCCTTCGTCCCGTTCGACGATGACACGAACGTGCACCTGATCTCCGCGTTTTTCGCGGCACAGCGCACGTCGCTCCTCACCGAGGGAAGGGCGCTCGGCAAGTCGTCCGGCGGCCGCAGCGTCGACAATCCGCTCAGCGACGAGCGCGACCCGGTCACGGGCAAGCGCGTGCACCGCATGAGCGAGCGTCACGTCGTCGTCCATAAGGCGCTCGCGCCGCACTTCACCCTCGCGGTGAAGCACCCCGGCGCGTTCACGGCGCTCCTCCCCCTGCTCGCTCCTCGCTTCGAGTGCTTTGCTACGGTCCGCAACCCGCTCGCGGTGCTGATGTCGTGGTGCGACACGCCTTTCCCGGTGGCGAGTGGTCATGCCCCCGCCGCGGAGCGATTGGATGCAGACCTCACGCATAGGCTGGCATGCGAAGACGACCTGCACGAGCGCCAAATCACGCTGCTGTCATGGTTCTTCGAGCGCTTTCGTGTGCTCTCGCCCGGGCACGTGATCCGCTACGAAGAGATGATCGCGACGCAAGGCAACGTCCTCCCCGAGCGGATGCAGGTGCCCCACTCGCTCGCGGCAAACCTCGAGACCCGAAACGGTCGGTCCGCGGGCGCTCCGCTCGCTCGACGGCTCGCGCACAGGCTCGTGGAGCGTGCGGGCGCCTACCTGGATCACTATTCCCCTGACGAAATCCTCGCGTCCGTCGAACCGTGACGAGCGAGGGCGCGGGCGTGAGCCTCGTGCGAACGACGTCCCCGCGGATCGAGGGCAGGTGCTAGGGGCCTCCGGAACCATGCTGCGCTTTCTCGGGATCGGCGCCCAAAAGGCCGGGACGACCTGGCTCTACGAGATGCTCGTGCGGCACCCGGAGGTTCGTTTCGCAGCCTTCAAGGAGCTCCACTACTGGGACAACCCCGAGCGCGAGCCCCTCGAGGCTTACCGCGCGAAATTCGCGGGCCCGGAGGCCTTCGGCGACATCACGCCCGGCTACCAGTGCCTCCCCGTCGCGACGATTCGCGAGATCCGCGCGGCATTCCCCGACGTGCGGCTCGTCTTCATCATCCGCAACCCGATCGATCGTGCGTGGTCGTCCGCGAAGATGGCGCTCCAGCGGGCCCAGATGGATCTCGCGGAGGCGTCCGACCCATGGTTCATCGATCACTTCCGCTCCGCCGCCTCGCGGAGCCGCGGCGACTACGAGACGGCGCTTCGCCAATGGCGATCGGTCTTCCCGAGCGAGCAACTCGCGATCCATCGCTACGAGGAGCTCGAGCGCGCGCCGAACGATCTTCTCGTGCGCGTCGCGCGGCACATCGGCGTGGACGGCGGCTTCTTCGAGTCGCTCTCCACGACGATCACGCAAAAGCGCGTGTTCGCATCGCCGGTCGGGGAGCTGCGCCCGACGCTTCGTCCTGTGCTCGATGACCTCTACCGCGAGCAAATTCTCTCGCTTCAGGATTATCTCGGGGAAGACCTCGGCTCCTGGCTCGAAGAGCCGACGGCGCGGGCGATCGCGATCGCGTAGCGGCTCGCATCATCGCCTCGTGGGGGCCGGTGCTCCCTCGCGATCCTGCGGTCAACGCAAGGCCGCAACGCGAACACGGAGAGGCTTTTGGCGCGCGAGAAATCGTACGTTCATCGCACGGTCGAGGATGCGTCTACCACCTCGTGATGCGGCGAGATTCGGAGCATTCTCTGACCCGACTGACGCTCCGCGCTGAGCCTTGGGTGGACGTGGCCCAGGCTCTTGAGGGACCCGATGTCACACAGCGTGAGCCCGTAGCGTGAGGCGGCCTGCGCGTAGAACGGAATCGAGCGGGTCACGATGGGGAAACCCTGCCAAGTCCCTTCGGACCGTTCTCCGACGTTCACGGTCGCGTAGAAGACCCCCGACGACTCGATGTGCCTGGCGACCGCGGCCAGCGCCGTGTCCAGCACCGAATCCGACATGTGAATGAGTACGGCGAACGCCCAAATGACGTCGAAGCGACGCCCGGCGTCGAAGTCGCGAAGGTCCTCGCAACACACGAGCTGCGGCGCTCGGCCCACGAGCCCGGCCTCTTCGAGTTCTCGGCGCCCCTCCTGCAGCACGGAAGGCCTCACGTCGACGCCGGTGTAGTGCCCCACGGCGAGGTACTCGATCAGCGGAATACCGCCGCGCAACGTGCCACAACCGAGGTCGAGGAGTCGGTGATCGGGGCGCAGCCCTGCGCTCTTGAGAAACCCGATCTGGAAGCGGCGCTTCATCTCCCAAAGGT
>CAIOHM010000331.1 GCA_903858055.1 uncultured delta proteobacterium | reverse complement strand
TGCTGAGCTGCTGGCGACCGGCCACGTCGCTGAAGTCGGTCGTGGGCGCCGAGGGCCTCACGCACGCGGCGAGGTTCACCGGCGACGACTCGAGGCGCGCGATCTGGCGCTCGAGCGAGCGCACGCCCTCGAGGTGCTGCTCGAGGCGAAGCTTGTCGCTCGCGCCGAGGCGGGCCTTCAGCGCGGTGCTCTGGAGCATCACGCCGTCGAGCACGCTGCGGCGGAGGCCGAGACGCGGGTCCGGTCCCGTGCTCTCGCCGGGCGCGCGGAAGTCTTCGCCGAAGAGTCGCTCGAAGAGGCGAGCGGGGCTCGTCTCGATCGGGTTCATCTGCGTGGGCGTGGCGTACGAGAGGCTGCGCGTCGAGCGCTGCACGCCGACCTCGAGGGAGCGGAAGCGCGTTTCGCCGCCGATTTCCCTCGCGATCACCTGGTCCACCGTCGGCGCGACGTAGGCGTCGTTCTTGAGCGCCGCGCCCGTGAGCAGGCCCGCGGGGCCCGAGCCGTGCGGCCGGTCGTTCTTCACGTTGACCTTGAAGCCCGTGAGGACGTTGAGGTCGGCCTTGTGCGCCGCGAGCGGTGCGAGCTCCTCGGAGAGCTGCCAGTTCGCGCCCTCACCGGTGGGCTGCCAGCGGCTCGGGATGACCCCGTTGCCCCAGAAAAAGACACCGAAGCGCTTCGGGAACGGCGTGCCGTCGGCGTAGGCCGTGCCCGAGGTGTTCAGGAACGCTTCGAGGGGCGGAAGCGCTACGGAGACCGCGGCCCCCCCGAGGAGACCGCGCAGAGCGGTGCGGCGATCGAGCTTGAACGAGGGCATGGTCACTCTCCTGCCGCGGGCGTCGCGGCAATGCGGAAGGAGTCGCTGAGGACGACGGACTTGAGGAGGGCGTCGAGGCGGTGGCCGCTCGCGACGAACGAAGAGGTGAGCGCGTCGATCTCCGCGGCCTCGCCGTCTTTCGGCGTGTGGCCGTAGGCGAAGCGCATGAGCTTCTTGCTGACGCAGCGCGGGAAGTCGGGGTGGCGCGCGACGAGCTCCGAGAGCTCTTCGGAGCCCGTGAAGTCGACGCCGCCGATCGAGCCCGTGAGGTCGAGCGGCGCGCCGTTGTCGGTCTTGCGGAAGCGGCCGATGCTGTCGAAGCCCTCGAGCGTGAGGCCGATGCCGTCGATCGGGATGTGGCAGCCCGCGCAGAACGGCACCTCTTGGTGGGCGAGGAGGCGCTCGCGCATCGTGCGGACGTTGCCCGCGACCTCGGGGATGCTCGTGTCGACGTTCGCCGGCGGCGGCGGCACGGTCTGGCAGAGGAGGGCCTCCATGACGAAGGCGCCGCGCTTGGTGGGGCTCGTGCCCGTCGGGTGCGCGTAGTAGCCGAGCACGCCCACCGTGCCGAGGAGGCCCATGCGCGGCACGTCCGACGGGAGCGTGACCAGCGCGAAGCCCGTCTGCGACGGCGCAGGCACGTCGTAGAGCGAGGCCAGCTTGCGGTTCACGTGCGTCTCGCGCGAGGTGAAGAGCGTGCGGAGGTCCGCCTTCTTCTCGAAGACCAAGCGCTCGATGTCGAGGAGGATCTGCTGGCGCGCGGCCGGGCCCACGTCGGTGCTGAACGACGTGTAGACGGTCGTGTCCTTCGTGAGGTCCTTCATGGCGGGCAGGTGGAGCCACTCGTCGACGAAGGCTTCGAGCCCACGGCGGGACTTCGCATCCGCGAGCATGCGATCGACCTGCGCGGCGAGACCTTCGCGCGAGGCGAGATCGCCCTTCTTCGCGGCGTCGAGGAGCGCGTCGTCGGGCGGGCCGTCCCACAAGAAGAACGCGAGGCGCGAGGCGAGCTCCATGTCCGTGTAACGTACACGCGTTGCGTCGCCGGCGACCGGCGCGCCGATCTCGGTGCGGTAGATGAACTCCGGCGATTGCAGGAGCCCCGCGACGAGGAAGCGCACGGCCTGCACGGGGCTCTGAAGCTCGGTGCCCGCGCGCTGCGCCATCGTGACGAGCGCGTCGACCTCGGCCGTCGCGAGCTCACGACGCCAAAGGCGCCGCCCGTACTTCGTCGCGATTCCGCGGAGGCAAGCTTCGTCGACGGTGCCCGTGAGGCAGCTCGCGAAGCGCGCCTTCACGGCGTCGTTCGCCGTCAGCTGCTTGCCCACGTCGAAGGCGATGGCTTCGAGGTTCTCGATGCCGCGCGGCGAGAACACGCTCACGCTCGAGCCGACCGAGGTCGCGCCCTCGACGAGCACGTCGGGCTCGGGTGGCACGGCGACGTTGGCGTCACCGCCGAACGCGTCCTCGACCGCGTGCTGCAGCTGCGACTCCGTGAGGCGACGAAGCTTGGGCTCGACGGGGGCGAAGGGGCCCGAAGGATCGCGCAGCGTCTCCTCGGGCGTGCCGAGGGTCTTGGCGGTTTCGGAGGATTTGGAGTCCACGCAGGCGGCGAGGGTGCCGAGCGTGAGGGCGGTGCCCAGGGCGAGCCCGGCGCGCAGTCGGAAGGAGAGTGTTTTCATGAGGGCTCAGCGGGTCCTGAAGGTGATGACGCTGGGGTCGTTCTTCTTTCCGGCAAGGACGTCGGCGACCTCTTGGGTGGTGTCGCCGAGAAGCGTTTTGCGAGCGAAGGCGAGGGCGAAGGATCCCACGACCGGCACCTGCTTGGAGTCCGGCAGGAGGTTGCACTTGCCCGTCGAGAAGAAGAGGTGGCACGCGTCCTTCACGTCAACCCAGGTCATGGGGAAGGGCGCCGTACGATCGTAGAACTCTTGCTGCCCGATCGGGTCGTCGGTGCCGCTCATGAAGAACATGGGGATCGTCACCGCCGTGTGGCCCGTCGTGCCAATCCAGTCGGGGCGCGCCATGCCGGCCATCGGGAAGCCTGCGATCACGCGGGGATCGCGCACGCCCTTGGTGAAGGCTGCGAGGTCCGCGTCCGAGCACGGGGGCATGCTGGTTCCTGCGTCGGGGGTCGCGGCATCGGCGCGGCATCGGCTGCGGATCGCGTCGACGTCGAACTTCGCGCCGGCGACGGTCCACACGGTGTAGCCGCCGAAGCTGTGGCCGGTCATGAAGACGCGGCTCGTGTCGGTCTTGCCCGTGAGCGGATCGCCGCTCGGCAGCTTCGAGAGCGTGTCGAGGGTCGCGCTCACGTCGAGACCGCGGAGGTAATAGAGGCTTGGCGGCTTCTGCGCGGGCGTGTCGCCGAGCGTGTTGCCGACGTGGCGCGGGGCGATCGACACCCAGCCGTGCGAGGCAAAGTGCCGCATGAGGAAGACCGAGTTGTCGGGGTAGCCGCGGTCGCCGTGCGAATAGACCTGCACCGGGTACTTGCCGTCGGCGTAGGGGCTCTTCGCGAGGGAGGCGTTCGTGTACGAGACGTTGTCGTAGAAGATGGCGTTGTACTTCGGGTGCTCGCCGTCGTCGTCGAGGGTCGGGTACCAGAGGTTCACGTCGAAGCTGCGCGCCTCGCCGTTGGGCGTCGTGTACGTGATGTCCACCGTGCGGTAGCCCACGTTGAACGGGCCCTTCTCGCCGACGGCCCAGCTTGCCGGCGCGCCCGTCGGCGCCGAAATCTGCGCCACCCCGGCGCCAGGTTCCGCAGGCTTTGCGGATTCGCTGGAACACCCGACGCTGCCCACGACCACGAGCGCCACCGCAAGCACGCGGCAGGGCCAAGTTGCGATCTTCATGGGGCCATCGGATACCAGGGAGGCCCCGGTGCGCAACCTCCTTGACAGCTGGTCAGGGCGAATGACGCG
>CAIOHM010000330.1 GCA_903858055.1 uncultured delta proteobacterium | reverse complement strand
GCCGCGAGGTCGAGTCGCAGCGAGCCCGCGACTTCCTTCATCGCCTTGATCTGCGCGTTACCACCGACGCGCGACACCGAGATGCCGACGTTGATGGCGGGACGAATGCCTGCCGAGAAGAGCTCGGGCTGCAGGTAGATCTGGCCGTCGGTGATCGAGATGACGTTGGTCGGGATGTACGCCGAGACGTCGCCCGCCTGGGTCTCGATGATCGGGAGCGCGGTGAGCGAGCCGCCGGACGTCGGGTCACGGACGATCTCGAAGCCCTCGCCCTTCGTCTTGAGCTCGCCCTCGGCCTCATGCTTGCCGTTCTCGCCCGCGTGCACCTTCGCAGCGCCGCGGTTCGCGTAGGTCGTGCCCTTCGGGACGACGGCGAAGCGGTCCGCCATCTTGGCGGCGCGCTCGAGGAGACGCGAGTGGATGTAGAAGACGTCGCCCGGGTACGCCTCGCGGCCCGGCGGGCGGCGGAGGAGGAGCGAGAGCTGGCGGTACGCGACGGCCTGCTTCGAGAGGTCGTCGTAGATGCAGAGCGCGTGGCCGCCGTTGTCGCGGAAGTACTCGGCCATCGTGACGCCGGTGTAGGGCGCGATGTACTGGAGCGGAGCCGCTTCGCTCGCCGCCGCCACGACGACCGTCGTGTACGACATGGCGCCGAACTGCTGGAGCTTCGCGACGACGGCGGCGACGGTCGACTGCTTCTGGCCGATGGCGACGTAGAAGCAGTGAACGCCCTGGCCCTTCTGGTTCAGGATGGCGTCGAGCGCGACGGCGGTCTTGCCGGTCTGGCGGTCGCCGATGATGAGCTCGCGCTGACCGCGGCCGATCGGGACCATCGCGTCGATGGCCTTGATGCCGGTCTGCATCGGCTCCTTGACGGGCTGACGCGCGATGATGCCCGGCGCCTTCACTTCGACGCGGCGACGATGCGGCGAGTCGATGGGGCCCTTGCCGTCGATCGCCTGACCGAGCGCGTTCACGACGCGGCCGACGAGGGCTTCGCCCACGGGCACGTCGAGGATGCGGCCGGTGCGCTTGACGAGCGCGCCTTCCTTGATGTGGGTCGCGTCACCGAAGAGCGCGGCGCCGACGTTGTCGGACTCGAGGTTGAGCACGAGGCCCATGAGGTTGCCCGGGAACTCGAGGAGCTCGCCGGCCATGGCCCCTTCGAGGCCGTAGACGCGGGCGATGCCGTCGCCCACGCTGAGGACGGAGCCCGTCTCTTGCGTGAGAGCGACCTGCTCGTAACCCTGGATTTGCTTCTTGATGATCTGCGAGATCTCTTCGGCGCGAAGCTGCATGGAATCCTCGGACCTGCGTGAGGGTGAGCGACCGGCGATGGCCGGTTAGTTCGGAAGGAGGCTTTGCTTGAGGGAGTCGAGACGGCTCTTGAGGGAGCCGTCGATGACGGTGTCACCGATGCGAACGACGACGCCGCCAATGAGCGACGCGTCTTCGCTGGAGCGGAGAGCGATCTTCTTGCCCGTGAGCTTTTCGAGCTCCGCCTTGAGTCGGTCGTAGAAGCCCGCCGAAAGGCGTGCGGCTGCGACGACGTCGGCGTGGACGAGGCCTTGCTCGCGGTCCACGAGCTCGCGGAGGCGGCGCGTGATCGCCGGGAGGGAGTCGATGCGGCGGCGGTCCGCGAGGAGCCGCAGGGTGTTCTTGGCGTTGGCCGAGAGCCCGAGGGCGCCCGCGACGTCGGAGACGATCGCGTTCTTGGCTTCGCGCGAGAGGAGCGGGTTCGCGAGCACGGCGCGGAGCTCCTCGCTCGCCTCGTAGGTAGCGGCGGCGCGCTCGAACTCGCCAATGAGGCTCTCGAGGGTCTTGGTCTCTTGGCCGAGCTCGAGGAGAGCGCGGGCGTAGCGCGTGGCGACGGCGAGGCTCATTGGGCAGCTCCGCTACGGAGGGAGGTGGACGAGAGGCCCGAGAGGAAGGTCTCGGCGAGACGCTCTTGGTCGGCAGCGTTCACGTTGGTAGCGAGGAGCTGCGCTGCGGCCTCGACCGCGGCGATCGCGGCCTTGCGCTGGAGCTCGTCACGGAGCGAGCGCTCTTCCTGTGCCACGAGGAACGCGGCGTCGTGCTTCATGCGCTCGGCGCGCTCCTGCGCCTCGGCGAGGATGCGCTGACGGTCGGCCTTGCCCGCCTCTTCGAGGGCGCTGCGCGCGGCGGCGAGGTCCTGCTCGAGGGTCGCGAGCTGCGACTTGTACTTCTCGGCGCGGGCCTCGGCCTCGCGACGGAGACGATCGGCTTCCTCGACCTTCGCGAGGTAGTCGCTGCGGCGCTTCACGAGCGCGTCGGCGATCGGCTGCTTGCCGGCCTTCACGTAGATCGCCATGAGGATGGCGAAGTTGAGGAGCATGTAGACGTAGGGCACGCCCTCGCCTGGGTCGCTGGGCAGCCAGCGGATCGCGCCGGGGCCGTGGTGACCTTCGTGGGCCGCCTCGTGGGCGCCTTCTTCGTGCGTGACGTGCGCACCTTCGTGCACTTCGGCTTCGATGGCCGGGCCTTGCGCCTCTTGGGCCACGGTGCCTTCCGGCGCCGCCGCGGGCGCGGGCGCTGCAGCAGGCGCCTCTTGCGCGAACACGCTCCCCGCGACGAGAAGAGCAGCGAGGGTCAAGCGCTTCATTGTCCCACCTCACGTCCAAGCGCGCGCGTGGCGACGAGCGCGGCGAGTTCCTTGGCCTGCGCGTCGAGCGCGGCCTTCGCGGTGTCCCGCGCCGATGCGTTCGCGCTGCGACCCTTGCTGGTGATCGCCTCGGCCTCTTCGCGCGCCTTCGCGAGGATTTCGGATTCTTCCTTCATGGCCTGCGTGTGAAGCGCCGCGCGGGTGGCGTTTCCTTCGCCGCGGGCCGCGGTCATCTTGGTTTCGACCTCGACGCGCGCGCGCTCGGCCTCGTCGTCGAGCGCCTTCGCGGAGCCCTTCGTGCCGATGGTGCGACGCTCACGCTCTTCGAAGAGGGCGAGGAGCGGGTCGAAGATGAGCGGCTTCAGGACGACCAGAAGCACGAGGAAGACGCCGATGTGCGCGAGAACGCTCGCATCGAAGTCGACGTCGACGCCGCCGCTCGCGAGGCTCGCGAGGTTCGCGTGCGCCGAACCATTGTCGGCAAAGAGGGCAGTCGTGAGGAGGGCCATGGGCTCTTGGGGCTTGCGGGTCCGCGGCAAGCCGGGACCGAAGCCAGCGGCGCGTTAACACCGCATTCGCGTGCTGTCACGATGCTTCACTCGGGCTGTTTCGAGCCGCGCCCCTTCGCGGGGCTCGCTGGCCGCGCTCCCTGGGATTTTCCCGTGGGCGCGCTCTTCGGGGCGGAACCTTTTTCGCGCTTTTTGGGCGTCTCGAGTGACCGCGCGTTCGCGTAGGCCGCCTGCGCCTCCGTCGTCGAGACGACGAGCACGGGACCTCGTGGGTCGAGGGCGGGCCGAACGCTCTTCACGCCGAGCGCGGACGCGAACCCGGCCAGGTCGCCGGGGTGCTCATCCATCCAGTGGCTGAAGTGCGCCCAGAGTTCGCGCGCGTCCGCGGGGTCGAGATCGACGCCGTCGCGCCGGGCCCGCATGCTCACGGGAGCTCCGCCTCGATTTCGGCCGCGTGGGTGACGGGGTCGACGCTGCGGTGCAGGTGCGCGATGCGGCCGTCGGGGCCGATGACGAAGGTCTGCCGAGCGGTGAGCGTGAGGATGCGCGGAACGCCGAACGCTTGGGCGATGCGCCCGTCGGCGTCGCTGAGGAGCAAGAAGGGAAGCTTGTGGTGTGCAACGAACGCCCGGTGGGACTCGGCGCTGTCGGAGCTCACGCCGAGGAGCACGACGTTTCGCTTCGAGAGGCGCTCCCAGGCGTCGCGGAACGAGCACGCCTCCTTGGTACAACCTGGGGTCTCGTCCTTCGGGTAGAAGAAAACCACGACGGGGCGCCCCCGAAGCTCGGCGAGGTCGACGACGGTGCCGTCGTGGGCCACGGCGCGGAGCGTGGGCGCGGGGCTCCCGACCTCGATGCTCGCGTCTGCGTGCGCGACGATGCTGGAGTCGTGAGGGCCGCGTGCGCAGCCGAGCGTGAGGAGCGCGAAGCACGCGAGGGCGGAGATGCGGGGGAGGGACTTCATCGTTCCGTCGGATGCCATCGTGGGTTTCGTCGTCGCGGTCGCGAACGGGCGCGCGAGCACACCCTCACGTGCGCCTAGACGGGGTCACTCGTCGTCGCCTTCGTCGCTCGCGGCGGGCTTCGGTCGCTTCTTCGCCTTCGACGCCTCCTCGGGGTCGAACGACGAGGCGGGAGCGCGACCGGCGGCCGCGTAGCCTTCGCGGTAGACGAGCCGGTCCATGCGCTCGAGCGCTTGCAGCGCGCGGTCACGGCTCGCGTCGTCGAGCGTGCCGGGGTCGAGCTCGTCAATCGCCACCGCGAGACCGAGGTAGCGCCTCCCCTCACGCCAGTCGTCGCTGCGAAAGGCGGTCATGCCTCGGAGGTAGGCGTAGCGCGCGCGGTCCGCGGAGGAGAAGCGCTCGGAGGCCTCGGAGAGAGAGGTCAGGAGCGGCTTCGCGACGTCGTAGCGGTTCTTCGTGAACGCGCGCTCGGCCCGGTCGAGAGCCTGGAGCTCGGTGCCGCAGCCAAGGGCGCCGAGGACGACGAGGAGGGGAAACGCGCGACGCATGGGGGTCTTCTAGCAGCATCCGCGCGAAAGGGCGATCGCTCGGGTGCCAGCGAATTGTCGGCTCAATCGACGGGCAGCGCCCACACACGGTCGCCTTCGCGCTGCGCGAGGCGCGCCATCGACGCGGTCGGGATGTGAAGGCGCTCGCCCTCGCCGGGGCAAAACGGGACGTGCACCGCGTGGAAGAACGGGGCGTGGTCGGTCGTGACTCCGACGAGCGCGGACCCGGCCCCGCGTGCGCCGTCTTCGGCGACGCCGAGCGTCCGTTGGTGGCTCCGGTGCACGAGCAGCACTTCGTCCGTGGGGGCCGTGAAGTGAGGGCCGCCGTCGAAGGGATCGACGCGCTCGGCGTAGCGAAACCCGATGCGGCGAAGCATCTTCTCGACGCCGCGGGTCTGCGCGCCGACCTTTCCGATGACCGCTTGCGCCTTGGGCGTGAGCAGCGAGGCGTAGAGCGTGCCCTCCGGGAAGAGCCCGCGGATGAACTCCTTGTTGCGCCGCGAGAGGCGGTCCGCCTCTTGGTAGGTGAGGCCCGTGAAATGGTGGCCGAGTGCGTCCCAGAGGTGCGAGCGACCGTCGGGTTCGAGCGGAGGCAAGAGCTCCGCCAGCAGTTCGTCGCGGAAGCGGTTGCGGTGCATCTTGATGAACAAGAAGCGCACGTAGCTGATGAGGAGCCCGACCTTCTCGATGCGCTGCCTGTACTCGGGGAGCACGATGAGCCCGCCGAGCTCCGTGGGGCCGTCGTACGAGTACCCGATGGAGAGGGTCGTGTGCTTGAAGTGGCGATCGAGCGTGGCCGAGTAACGCTCCTCGTCGAGGACGTCGAGGTAGATGTAGGGTGCATCTCGGCGTCCGAGCTGCGCGAGGATCATCGACGTACCCACGATGCGCTGCGCCTCGGTGTCGACGATCGCGAAGACGTACTCGCGTCGCCAGAGGTCTTCGAGCGCACCGGAGAAGCTCTGCTCGGAGGTGGTCAACAGGTGGCGAATCGCGTCGCGATCCGCGGGCAAGTTCACCGTGTTGAGGTGCTTCGCGAGGCTGTAGAGACCGTCTTCGTCGGCGGTCGTCGCGGCGCGAATCTCGAAAGCGCTCATGGGGCTCGCGCCTAGCAGAGTCGCCTGGGGTCGCGAGGTGCGAGTTGTCGACGCAGCGCGGCGATTTCCGTGACTTCCGCGTGTGCATTGCGTCGCCTGCGGCTAAGGGGACCCCCATGGTGCGCGTCGTCACCCCAAGGACACGATTCCTCCTCACCGGGCTCGTCGCGGTCGTTTCGCTCGCGGTGGCGGCGTGCCGAAAGCCTGCGGGACCTCCCGTCGTGGTCGCGAGCACCGCACCCGTCGCCGACCTCGTGCAGCGGGTCGCCGGTTCCGAGCTCGTCGTCACGCGCCTCGTGCCTCCCGGCATCCCCGCCCGCGAGGCGCCCAGCGATGCGACCGCGAAGCTCGTGGGTGTTCGCCTCGCCGTGCGCGTGGGGGTGGGCTTCGACGATTGGCTCGACCTCCTCGCGAAGAGCGCCAACCCGAAGGTGCGATCGTTGGCCCTGGCCGATCGCGTACCGACCCGCACCTCGACGCTCCCGGCGCGCGCCGCCGGCGGTGGAGGCGATGGGCACGAAGACCCCTCGCGCATCGACCCCTACGTGTGGCTCGATCCTCAAGGGATGCGCCTCGCGGCCAAGGCCATCGGCGAAGAGCTCGCGCGCGCTGACGCGGCCCATGCCTCGGCCTACCGCTTTCGTGCGGGCGAGCTCGATGAGGCGCTCCGCAAGCTCGACGAAGCGAGCGAAGCAATGCTTGCAGAGTGCAAAGCTCCCCCGATCGTCGCGGACGCGCCCGTGCTTGGATACTTCGCCGAACGCTACCGGATCCCCGTCGTGACGGTCCTCCGCCCCTTCGGTGCGCCGGCGACCGATGCCTGGCGGGCGACGGTCAAGGCCGCCGTGGCGGAGCTCCCGGCGGTCGCGCTCCTCGCGACGAGTCAGGCGATTCCCGAGGAAATGAACGGCCTTGGGCGCTCCGTGCGCCATGTCCCGGTGCTCGACCTCCCGGTGGACGACGCCGTGCGCGCGCTCGTCGCGGCGCTCTGTGCGGCAGGAAATGACGCGGCTCCGGTGCCCTCGGCGCCTTCGAGGCCCTAGACTGACGAGCTGCGATGCGTCGCGAGCATACGACCCCGATTGTCCTGTGGCTTGGAGCTGCGCTGTGGCTCCACGTCCTCTTGGGGCGTGGCGGCGACGAGCTCGCGGAGATGCACGAGGGCGTGACGACGCTGCGCGACCTCGCGACCAAGGTGCGGCGCGACGTGCGAGGCCGTGACAAGCCGCTCGAGCTCGAGGCGCTCCTCGAGGCGAAGCCCGACGAAGAGAAGGCGGAGGAAGAGCGCCGCGAGGCCGAGAAGAAGGCGGCCGAAAACGCGAAGAGCGAGAAGCCCGAGGAGAAGCCCGACGAGGCGAAGAAGCCCGAGCCGGAAAAGAAGGTCGCCGAGGCCAACCCCGTCGTGCCGGTGCCCGCGGTGCCCGTGCCCGTCGACCCGCGCAAGCGCGACAAGCGCATCGCCGTGGACCAGCACGTGAAGCCTTCGGAGGAGGACAACCCGAGCGCCAGCTTCATCGCCGATGAGGCCGCGAAGGTCGAAGAGGAGACCGCTGCAAAGCTCACCCATCAGGGCGAAGACCAGCCGGACCCCACGCCCGGGGGCATGCACGTCGACCCGGTCCAGACCCCGGGGAATGCCTCGCGCGACCGCGTTGCGCAGCAGGAAGACGCGCCGGGTACGAAGGATCGCTCCGCGGGCGAGCGCGGTGCGAGCACGGAGCTCACGCCGCCGCCGCTCGCGCCGCTCGCCGGGAAAGGCGCCGATGACACGCGCGGCAAAGCGGGCACCGTGGTCGAGGCTCGCGGGGACGCGTCGAAGCTCCCGCCGCAAGCCGCGCTCGCCGAGCGCACGCGCGCCGCGGGCGACGGGTGGACCTTCGACCCCATGGCCAAGGGCGCGCAGGCCTCGCGGGGTACGGGCTCTTCGCGCGACGGCAAGGCAGGGGAGGTCGGCAAACCTCAAGCGAACTGGCTGGGCCTCGGAGCCGATCCCGGTGATGGTCGTCCGAACTTGAACCTCAGCCACGGCGCCGTGGTGGCGGCGATTGGGGAAGACGCGCTCCGCCGCGACCGCATGAACGACGGCGAGCGCCGGCGAAGCGAGCACCGGGGTACGTGGCAGCCCTCCTCGCTCGAGCGGTGGCGAAGCGCGACCGAGAACTACGTCTCGAGCGTGAAAGTCGGCAACCAGACCGCCCTCAACGCGGCGCGCGTGCCTTTCGCGAGCTACCTCCATGCGATCCACAACCGGATCCACCCGATCTTCGCCGAGGCGTTCTTGGGTTCGCTCACCAACCTCCCCTCCAATCACCCGCTGAACGACGTGCGTATGCAGACGCACCTCGAGATCGTGCTCTCGCCGCGCGGCGAAGTCGTGAAGATGGGCATCGTCAAGACGAGCGGCGTCACGGCGTTCGACATCGCCGCGCTCGACTCGGTGCAGCGCGCCTCGCCGTTCGGCGCCGCCCCGCCCGCGATCTTCTCCGGCGACGGCAACGTGTACCTCCACTGGGAGTTCCACCGCGACGAGGTCTTTGCGTGCTCGACCATGAACGCGCGGCCGTTCATCCTCGCGACGCCACCGCCCCTCGGCCCGACGAAGCCTCTCCCAACGAAGGAGCAAGGTCCGCCCGATCCGATGCCGCCCTACGCACCCGGCGGCGAGCGCTTCGGATCGTTCGCGCCCGCGCCGAGCGTGAACCAGTCGACGCTCGCGCTCTTGAGCCACGTGCGCTGACGTCGTGCAAAGACGCGCGTCGCGCGCACGATCGTGCCTGGCAGGTCTTCCCGTGGGAGCTCGCCGGCGACGAAAGCCGAGACCTCCGCAAAGCCGACCGACTGGAGCGCGCGGCACCCGCCGAGCCCGCGCCTGCGGAGTTCCTCGACCTCATCGGCCCACCCCGCCGCGAGCCAGCCTTCCACGCGTGCGGTGAGCATCGCGGTGTAGTGCGGCTCGGGGACGAGGATCCCCGCGTAGTGCGCCGCATGCCGCGCCGTGCGGAAGCCGTGCTTGGCGTGGTGCTCGCTGAGCGGTGTGCCCGTGAGCGCGTGGACCTCGAGGGCTCGGCTCACACGGACGAAGTCGTTGGGCGCGAGGCGTGACGCCGAGACCGGGTCAACCTCGGCGAGCATCGCGTGAAGGTGTGCGCGGCCGTGCTCGCTCTCGATGCGCTTGTAAGATGCACGCAAGTCCTCGCTCGCGGGCGGCATCTCGGCGAGCCCTTCGACGAGGGCCTTCATCCAGAGGAAGGTGCCGCCGCAGAGGATCGGCCGCTTTCCCCGGCTGCGAATGTCGTCGATCGCCCGATCGGCGAGCGCGACGAAGCGCCCGGCGTCCAGGGTCTCGGTGACGCTCGCGACGGAGACGAGATGGTGCGGGGCGCGGGCGAGCTCGTCCACGCTGGGCTTGCCGCTGCCGAGGTTTACCTCGCGGTAGACCTGCACGCTGTCGACCGAAATGACCTCGCCTCCGATGCGCTCGGCGAGCGCGCACGCGAGCGCGGTCTTGCCGCTGCCGGTAGGCCCGACGATGGCCGGGAGGATGGACGAAGCGGCGCACGTGCGCGCGAGCTCGTCGGCGAAGCTCGCGAGCTCAGGGGCGGCCGACACGGCGCTCGAGCTCCGAGAACGAAAGACGCGTGACGACGGGACGCCCGTGGGGGCAGTGTCCTCCGAAGTCGATGCCGTCGAGCGAGTCGAGGAGCGCGCGCGCCTCACCCTCCGTGACGTGATCGCCGCCGCGCAGGGAGCCGTGGCAGGCCATGGTGGCGAAGACCATGTCGACGCGATCGGCGAAGGGGCGCTGGGCCTCCAGCATGAACTCGGCGAGCAGGTCGCGTGCGAGTACCTCGGGGTTCGTGCGCGTGAGCATCGCGGGCACGCTTCGCACCGCGATGGAGGCGGTGCCGTGCGGGCCGAGCTCGAGGCCGATCGGGAGCGCGGACTCTTCGATTTGCTCGGCCGCGGCGACCTCGGCCGGCGTCGCACGGAAGACCGCAGGGATGAGGAGCGGCTGCATCGCGACGGAGCCCTTCGCGTAGGCCTTGCGGAGGCGATCGAAGGTCACGCGCTCGGCGGCCGCGTGTTGGTCGAGCACGTAGAGGCCGTCCGTGCCCTCGCAGAGGAGGAACATGCGCCGCACCTGACCGACGTACCGGAGCGAGGCGTAGAAGCCCTTTTCCTCGTCGAAGAGGGTGCCGTGGACGGCGACGGCGGGGGTTGGGACCTCACCCGTCGCGGGCGGCGGCGGGACCGTGCGCACCGTGCCAGGCGCGGGTTCGATGTCTTCGTCTGCGCGCGGATCGAGCGGCGAGAGCAGCGTCCCGCGCGCGAGCTCGTCGGCGTCGAGGGTCTCCGCGCTCGAGGTGATCGGCAGCGGCGTGTGCATGCCCCATGGATCGGGGCCGGTCTCGGCGAGCTGCGCGGCCTTCGGCGGGTCGAAGCTCCACGCGTCGCGGGGGGCCTGCAGTGTCGAGGGCGCGTTCGAGGAGTCGGGGCGCGCGGGGCCGCGGCGAAAGAGCGGTCCTCCCACGGGCAGGTTGAACGCCCCTGCGAGCGGCAGGTGCAGCGCCCGCGCGACGCTCTCGTAGACCGAGCGACCGTCCGCGAAGCGCACTTCGGCCTTCTGCGGGTGAACGTTCACGTCCACATGCTCCGGGGGCAGCTCGAGGAAGAACGCGCCGGTGGGGTAGCGCCCGGGCTCGAGGACCGAACCGTACGCTTGCTGGATCGCGCGGGTCAGGTGGCGGTCACGCACCGGGCGTCCGTTGACGAAGCAGAAGAGCCCCGTGGCGCCGGCGCGTGCGCGCTCGGGTGCGCTGAGCCAGCCGCGCATGGTCAGCGCGCCGGCCTTGGCCTCGACGGGAGCGAGCGTGTCGTCGGCAAGCACGTCGCGCACGCGCTCACCCAAGCTTGCAACCTGCATGTGTTTGCGTGCGGTCTTCCCGTCG
This sequence comes from uncultured delta proteobacterium, assembly GCA_903858055.1. GTDB lineage: Bacteria > Myxococcota_A > Polyangia > Polyangiales > Polyangiaceae > CAIQDA01. The sequence goes on along the minus strand of CAIOHM010000330.1, from coordinate 7,321 downwards.
CGCAGAAAGTGAAACGCGACGTCGGGCCGCGCGAGCGCCGCGACGAGCACCACCTCGCCCACGGCCGCAGCCTCCGCCGAAATGCTCTTCAAGAACTTGCGTCGCGCCGGGACGTTCCAGAAGAGCGCGCGGACCGAGACCGTCGTGCCGACCGCGCGGGAACCCGCCTCGACGACGGGCTCCCCCCCGCCGTTCACGACCACCGAGGACGCTGCGTCGCTCGCCGCGTCGCGCGTGAGCAAGGTGAGCTTCGAGACCGAGGCGATGGAGGGCAACGCCTCGCCGCGGAAGCCGAACGTGCCAATGTGCGCGAGGTCCTCGACCGCGCGGATCTTGCTCGTGGCGTGGCGTTCGAGCGCGAGGCGCGCGTCGGCGGCGTCCATGCCGAAGCCGTTGTCCGCGACCTCGACGAGCCCGAGACCACCGAGCTCGATCGTGACGTCGACGCGCGTCGCCCCGGCGTCCAGCGCGTTCTCGATGAGCTCCTTCGCGATGCTCGCGGGCCGCTCGACGACCTCGCCTGCCGCGATTTGGTTCGCGAGATCGCTCGGGAGGCGTTCGATGCGGCTCACGGCGGCGAGTCTCCATCGCGGTCGCTCGCCTCGTCACCGGCGAGGCAGTACGCGCGGGCCTCGGTGCGTGCGAGAGGAACGATCGTGAACGCACGCCCCAGGACACCGGCGAGGAGCGCGACCAGCGGTGCGCGCAAGACCACCGCGCGCAGGACCTCCACGACGCCCGGGCTAACGGCCGCCTCGGCGCCGCGCACCTGGGAATCGAGGTACGCGGAGGCGAGCGCGAGCACCTGGCCACGCAGGTTGGGGGTCAGCACGTACTCGAGCAGCTCGAGCGCGATCTGCGCGACGAGGAGCTGAAGGGTCATCGTGCGCGCGCCCTCGCGCCGCGAGAGGAGTCCCCAAGCGAACACGAGAAGCGCCGCCCCGACGACGGCGTTCGCCGCGGCGAGCGGGAAAAGCACGGCTTGGGCGGCTCGGCGCGCGACCTCGACGTTCGCGAGCGCCTCGGCGACGACCGCGCGGTCGGCCGCGAAGGGGATCGACGCGAGGAAGCGCGAGGGATCGACGGGCACGGAGCGGAGGCTCTCGATGGTCGTCACGGCGCCCGACGCGCTGCAGCCGCCGAACGTGCCTGCCGTGAAGACGGCGGTCAGAAAGAATGCAGGACGAGAGCGCTTCGGCGAGGCCACGTGTTCGAGGTAGGGGAAGCCGCGCACGCCCGCAACAGCTACCTCAAGCGCTCCGGGCGAAGTGCGCGAGGAGCGCGAGGGCTCCGCGGCGCGCCCCGATGGCTGTCGCGGTGACGCTTTGCCCGGGAAAGACCGTGTCGCCCACGGCGACGACGTGCGGCGAGCCCGTGGCGCCCGTGGGGTAAGCGAGCGTGCGAAGGTCGCGCGCGAAGGGCAGCCCGCCCACGCGGCCGAGGTGGCGACCGGTGAAGCTCTGCCAGGTGCGGGGCGTGGCCGGGTGGCGTGCGTGGACGCGCGCGTGCGCAAGCGCAGGAATGGCCGCTCGGAGCCCGCCCTCGATCTCTTCGAGCAGCTCGCTGCGCCGTTCGCGGAACGCGCTGTCGTCGCACGAAAACCAGGGCTCGGACTCGGTATGGCACGAGACGGTGAGGGTTCGCTCGCCGGTGTTCGGTACGAGCGAGCGGTCCTCGCGCGGCGGCACGGTCACGAAGAAGCCGCGCGCGCCGGTGCTGCGCATGGGCCGCTCGAGCACCACTTGCGTGTAGACCGGCGCGTCGTCGCCAAAGACGTCGTCGACGACGAAATACCCGCCCGCGGCGCTCCAGGCGTCGCGATGGCGCTTCGCTTGCCGTTCGAAGGTCGCCCGCGGAGCGCCGTGCACGAGGCGCGCGGCGTCCCAGCACGTGAGGCCAAGCACGACGGCGTCGAATTCGGTCGTGGTGCCATTGGCTTCGATCGTGACGTGCTGCGCGTGAACGCGGACGGCGTCGACCCGGGTGCTCAGATGCAGGAGAGCGCCGCGCGCGCGCACCCGCGCCGCCACGAGCTCGAAGAGCGCGCCGAGGCCCCCGTGCGGCATGTACAGCGGGCGCTCGAGGTACTCGCATCCGACGGCACCGAAGAGCGCGGGCGTTCGGGCGGAGGTGGCCTGGGTGGAGACGAGCAAGAGCTCGTCGAGGAGCTCGATCCCCTCGCGCGGGACCTGCCCGAAGCCTTCGAGGCGCGATCGCGTCGTCGTGAGGAGCTCGGGCAAGAGCGCCCACGCTTCACGCGAGGTCGCGAGCCACGCGAGATCGGCGAAGGTCTTGGGCGGCACGGGCGCCTCGGCGATGAGGCTCCAAGCGCGCGGCGCCACCGCGGCGGCATGGGCCCAAAACGCGCCGAACGCGTGACCGAACGTACGCTCGAAGCGGGCGGCGTTCGCGGCGTTGTCTTGTGCGAGGCGGATGGTCTCGCCGGCGCGTGCGATCGCCATGGCGCGCTCGAGGCGGTGGTGGGGCACCGCGAGATCGAGTTCGTCGAGCATGCGGGCGAGGGGCATGTGCGGCTCGAGGCCCACGAGGGTGGTCGCCCCCGCGTGAAAGCGGTTGCCCCCGATCGTGAAGCACGAGGCACAGCCGCCCACGTGCGCTTGAGCTTCGAAGACCTCGACGTGCACCCCCGCCTTGGCGAGGTACGCCGCCGCGACGAGGCCACCGGCGCCCGCTCCGACGACGGCGACCCGGACGCGCTCGCTCGCACTCATGGCAAGACCGATGCCTCGACCGTGCGAAGCGTCGCGACGGCCGCCCGAAAACGAGCATCGCAGCCTCCGTGTTGGCCGCGCCGCGAGCTGGGGGAAGACCATGACGACGAAGAGTGACCTCCCCACGAAGGCCTGCGCCGTGTGCTCACGGCCGTTTGCATGGCGGAAGAAATGGGCGCGCTGCTGGGAGGAGATTCGCACGTGCAGCGACCGCTGCCGTGGGGAGCGCCGCCGCCGCGAAGCCCTCGCGCGCCGTGAGGCCCGCCCATGACGTTCCGCGAACGCATCCGTGACTATGCGCCGAGTCCTCGCGACGGTGAAGCCAAGCGCTGGATCTACGTCCCCTACGACCAGCTCGACCACACGCGGTCGCTGCTCGCCGAGGCCGACCCGCGCGAGACCGTGCTGGCCTTCGTGGAGTCGCGCGAGAAGGCGAGCAAGCGCCCGTACCACCGCCAAAAGCTCGCGATGCTCCTCTCGAACCAGCGCCACTTCGCGCTCGAGATGGGCACACGAGGCTATGCGATCGCCTTCCACGGCGGCGACGGCTCCTTCGGGGAGGGGCTCGAGCGCCTACGCGAGAAGCACGGCTTTTCGCGACTCGAGGTCATGCGCCCCGCGGAGCGCGAGCTTCGTGAAGATTTGGCCGCGGCACGCACCCGAGGCCTCGTGATCGAAGAGCGGCCGAACACGCTGTGGCTCACGCGCGCCGAAGACTTCGCGGCCGTGTTTCCGAGCGGCCCGCCGTACCGAATGGATGCATTCTACCGCCATGTGCGCCGTGCGAGCGGCGTCCTCATGAAGGGTCCGAAGCCCATTGGCGGGAAGTACTCCTTCGACGCGGAGAACCGCGAGCCCTACCGCGGAGCTCCGGTGGCCCCGCGAACGCCTCGCTTCGAACCCGACGCGATCACGCAAGAAGTGATCGACCTCGTCGCGACGCGGTTCCCCCGCGCATTCGGCTCGCTCGAAGGCTTCGCGTGGCCGTGCAGCGCTGCGGACGCCGAGGCCCTTTGGCAGCACGCGCTCGCCGAGGGCTTGCCGCACTTCGGCCCCTACGAAGACGCGCTCTGCGAGGCCGAGCCCGATCTTTTTCACACGCGCGTGAGCCCGCTCGTGAACCTCGGGCGCCTCCCGCCGCAGCGGATCCTCCACGACGCCGTGGCCGCGTACGAGGCGGGGCGCGTGCCGCTTGCGAGTGCCGAGGGGTTCGTTCGTCAGGTGACGGGCTGGCGCGAGTTCGTTCGTCACGTGCACGAAGCGACCGACGGCTTCCGCACGATCGAGGCGACGGGCGCGCCCAACCACCTCGCGGCCCGCGAGCCGCTCCCCGCGACCTACTGGGGCGAGGCGCCAAGCGGACTCCGCTGCCTCGACGTCGTGACGGCGCACGTTCATGCGCATGGCTGGTCGCACCACATCACGCGCCTCATGGTCCTCGCGAACATCGCGAACCTGCTGGGCGTCTCGCCGCGCGAGCTCACCGATTGGTTCTGGGTGGCCTACGTCGACGCGTATGACTGGGTCGTCGAGCCCAACGTGCTCGGCATGGGCACCTTCGCGGACGGCGGCACGATGACGACGAAGCCCTACGTCTCGGGCGCGGCGTACCTGAAGAAGATGGGCGACTCCTGCGGCCGTTGCCGCTTCGACGCGACGGGAAAGGACCCCACGCGGCCTTGCCCGCTGACGCCGCTCTACTGGGACTTCCTGCGCCGCAACGGCGAGACGCTCCGGCCCGTGGACCGGCTCACGATGCCCCTCGCGGCGATGCGCAAGCGCACGGCTGCGCAGCACGAGCACGCGGCCTCGGTGCGCGACCGTGTGCTGGCGGTGCTTCGCGCCGGTGGCGAGCTCCCCGCGGGCGTGGCCGTGGAGACGTGATCGCCCCGGGAATCCACGCGTCCGCATCCCGTAGCTTTGGGGCGTTCGCTCGTTTTTCCGCACCCTGCTAAAGAGGGCCCATGCTTGCGTCTCGCCCCAGCCCCGACTCTCCGCGCGTTGCCCTCGTCACCGGTGTCACCTCGGGCATCGGCGAGGCATGCGCTCGCCGTTTTCACGCGGAGGGCTGGCACGTCATCGGTTGGGGGCGGCGCCGCGAGCGCCTCGACGCGCTCGCCGGTGAACTCGGGGATCGCTTCTTCGTGCAGTCGCTCGACGTGCGCGATCGCTCCGCCATGACCGCGGCGCTCGCGGCGCTCCCGGCGCCCTGGTCCTCGATCGACGTGCTCGTCAACAACGCGGGCCTCGCGCTCGGTCTCGAGAAGGCGCCGGAGGCGAAGCTCGACGACTGGGACACGATGATCGACACCAACTGCCGCGCCATGGTCACGCTCACGCGCGCCGTGCTGCCGGGCATGGTCGAGCGACGCCGCGGGCACGTCATCAGCATCGGCTCCGTTGCGGGCAATTACCCTTACCCAGGCGGAAACGTGTATGGTGCAACGAAAGCGTTCGTGCGCCAGTTCGCGCTGAACCTCCGCGCCGACCTCCTCGGGACGCCCGTGCGCGCGACGAACATCGAGCCGGGCATGGTCGAGACCGAGTTCTCCGCGGTGCGCTTCGGCGGCGACGGCGATCGCGCGAAGAAGGTCTACGAGGGCATGGATCCGCTCACGGGCTTCGACATCGCGAACGCGGTGTTCTGGTGCGCGTCGCTCCCGCCGCACGTGAACATCAACACGCTCGAGCTCATGCCGACGGGGCAGGGCTTCTCGCCCTTCGCTGTCGACCGCAGCGGCGGCTCGCGCGCGTGACGAGCGCGCCGCTCTCCGAGGCATTTCTTGCGCGGATGCAGCGCGAATTTCCATCGTTCCGTCTGCGGTACAAGCGCGACTCACGGCTGCAGCGTGCGATCGGCGCGCTCCTGCGCACGGTCACCCTCGGCGGCATGACCACGTACGTGAGCGGGTACCACACGGTCATGGGCGGCACGCTCTGGGTCTCCGAGGGCTGGTCGCAGATGAGCGACCTCGAGCGCTACGTGCTCTTGCGGCACGAGCGCATCCACCTCGTGCAAGCGAATCGCTGGGGCGTCGTCCCCATGGGCGTCGCGTACCTGCTCTTTCCGCTGCCGCTCGGCTTCGCGTACGCCCGCGCGCGCATCGAGTGGGAGGCCTACCTCGAGACCCTGCACGCGCTCGTCGAGGTGCGCGGCCTCGAAGCGGCACGCTCCCAAAAAGACTGGCTCCGCGCGCGCTTCGTGGGGCCTGACTACGGGTGGATGTTTCCCTTCGCAGCGCGCTTCGACCGCTGGTTCGACGACGCGATCGCGACGCTCGCCGAGGACGTGGCGAAGGGCACGCTCACGATCGAAGAGACGCTCGCCGCGCACCGAAGTGCCGGCGGCTGACGCGCGGCTTCAGTCGCCGTACGCGAAGAGGACGGCGGAGGTGCGCCACGAGCCCCCGCTCGCGACCTTGCTGATGCTCCACGAGGCCGTGTGGCGACCCGGTACGAGGAGCGAGGCTGCCTCGATCACCATGGGCGGCGTGACGCTCCCCGGGCACCAGTTGGCGCGGGCGGCGCGCACGCTGCCGATGTCGCCGCAAGGGTTTTCCTTGCAATATTGCTGCGTGCCTGCGTCGTTCATCGGGGCGAGCGTGCAGAGGTTCTTGCAGTCGAGGCGCACCGGATCCCAGCGCTTCACGGTGGCGCCGTCGACGCTCAACGTGTGCGTGCGGCGGCAGAACTCTTCCGCGGGCCCGAGGCACGCGTCGTCTGCTCCGCCGCCGTGACCGGTGGTGCGGTACTCGATGCGCGCGCCCGTGGTGCCCGCGGGTACGTCGAACGCGATCGGCGCGGCGAGCTCGGCCGTGGTCATCGAGTCGTTGTAGAGTGGGACGACGGCGAGGACGTTGCGCGGCGGAGCGCCGGGCTCGAGGACGAAGCGCGCCGAGACGTTCCAGCCTCCTCGCGACCCCGAGACGCGTCCGGCGCCGTCGGACCACGTGGCGATGTAGCTGCGCAGGCGGTGCTTGCCCGGGCGCGCGTTGACGACGTCGGTGACGTCGATCTCGAGGTGGAGCGGCCCTCCGAAGGGCGTGATCGCACGAACGAGCTCAATGGCCGGAGGTTCGGTGGCGCCGGTCGGGTCGTCGAGCGTGAACTCGAAGTTGCGGTCGAAGGCATCGCAGTCCGCGGGCCAGTTTTGACCTTGCGGCGGCGGGTTCGAAGCCCACTTCGAGAACGGGTAGCAGGTGGTTCCGAGGTCCACGATCATCGTGGCCTTGGCGACCTTCGCCGTGCCGAAGTCGACCTCGGCGCGCACGTTCTGGAAGTTCGGTTGGCCTTGCTCGCTCGTGATGCGTGCGTCGTCGAACGCCACCACGGTCATCGGCGCGCTCGCGTCCACCTCCGCCGAACCGCCGTCGGCCGCGGCGCTCGGGCTGCTTTCGCTCGCACAGGCGGCGAAGGAGAAGGCCGCGGCGGCGGTGACGAGAGCGAGCGTGGGCGAAAAAGAACGCAGCATGCTCCCACGAAAGCACGGTTTTTCGCTGGCGAAAACACCCTCGCGAAACTCGGCTCTTGACGGCCACGCGAGATGCGCCTATCCCCGCGCTTCCTTCAGGCGCGTAGCTCAGCGGTAG
>CAIOHM010000329.1 GCA_903858055.1 uncultured delta proteobacterium | reverse complement strand
GAGGTCGAGCGGCTCCTCGAAGGGCTCCGCGCCTCGGCGGGTGACAGCTCCGTGCTCGGCGCAACGATGGCGGGCATCGAAGCAGTGCTCAGCCAAGCGAAGCTGCTCACCGACGGCCGAGACCCCGCCGGCTTGAAGTCGCTCTTGCCGCAGCTCGAGCGTGCCGCTCAAATGCTCCGCTCGCTCGGCACCTGAGAGAGCATCATCGCCGCTCGCGCGCGGGCAGGGGAATCGGCTAACGAGGCCCCATGCGTACCTCGCTCTTCGTCCTCTTCCTGGGCACGGCGACCTCGGCCTTTGCGCAAGGTCCCAAGGGTCACGAGCCGCGGGCTGCGGCGGCCGCTCCGACCGCGGCTGCGCCTGCCGTCGAGCAAGACGACCCGACCCTCGCGCCGGTCTCGGCTCCTGCGCGCCAACTCGCGGCGTGGCCCGAGGTGTTGCGTCTCGTGCGCGATCGCTCGGCGGAGCTCGCACGGGCGCACGCGCGCGTCGGCCAAGCCAAGGGGCAAGTGCGCACGGCCTGGGCGGGGGTGCTGCCGTCGCTTCAGGCGAGCGCGGCAGGCGTGCACAACTTCGTGACGAACGAGGTGCCCCTCGCGCGCCTCGACGCCAATGGAAACCCGATCGTCCGCATCTTGGAGCAGCCGACCAAGAACTTCGCGCAGGCCTCGGTGCAGCTCTCGTGGCCGCTCGCTTCGGCGCCCGCGCATTACCAGATCGATACCGCAAAGCTCCAGGTGGAGAGCGCAGCCCTCGGCGAAGAGGACGCGCAGCGCCTCGTGCTCACGAACGTCGCGCAGGCGATCCTCGCGGTGGTGACGGCCGAGCGTGTGAGCGAGCTGAATCGCATCGGCGTGCGTACGGCGGCGGAGCGGCTCGAGCTCGTGCGCCACAAGGCCGACCTCGGCGCGGCGAACGGGCTCGACGTCATCCGCATCGAGCAAGACGTGCAGGCGGCCCGGGCCACGCTCGTCACCGGCGACGAGCAACTGCGCCAGGCGCGTGAGGCGCTCGGCCTCGCGCTCGGGCTCGAAGAGGCGGTCGGTGTCGATCCGGTGCTGCGCATCGAAGGTCTCGAGGCGGCGACCGCGGCCGTGTGCCGGTCGGGCGATCTGGCGAGCCGACCGGACCTCGCGGCGGCGCGCGCCGACGAACGCGTGGCCGAGCGCGGTGCCACGGCGGTGAAGCTCCAGTGGCTGCCGACGCTCGCGGCGCAGTCGCAGGTTTCGACGACGACGCTCGAGCAAATCACCTTCCCGAAGACCACGTGGAACGTGCAAGCCGTGGTCTCCTGGTCGCTCTGGGACGGCGGTGCGCGCTACGGCCAGGAGGCTTCGGCGATCGCGGCCACGGCGTCGGCGCGAGCCTCGCGCGAGCTGCTCGAGCGGCAGGCGAGGATCCAGGTCGATCAGGCCGAGCGCTCGGTCTCGGTGGCCGAAGCCTCGCTCGCGGTCGCGCAAAAGGCCCATGGTCTCGCGGCGGAGCTCGAAGCCTTGACCACGCGCAGCCTCGACGAAGGCCGCGGTTCGAGCCTCGAGCTCGTGACCGCCGCCGCCGCACGCCGCCAAGCGGAAATCTCCCTCGCACTCCGCGAGTTCGACGTCGCCAAAGCCCGCCTCACCGCACGCCTGGCTCGTGCAGTCTGCAACTATTAGCCGCTGCACGCTCCGCGCGGCGAGGACAACGCCCGACGGATCGAGCCGCCGCGTTTGCACGAGCGTTCCAAACGAAACCGGAAGAACGCGTCAGCGGCTCGAGGTGCGAGG
>CAIOHM010000328.1 GCA_903858055.1 uncultured delta proteobacterium | reverse complement strand
GGCGTTCGCCGTCGTCCGCGAGGCCGGCAAGCGCGTGCTGCAGATGCGACACTTCGACGTGCAGCTGATCGGCGGGATGGCGCTGCACAACGGGAAGATCGCCGAAATGCGCACGGGCGAGGGCAAGACGCTCGTGGCCACGCTCCCGGTCTACCTGAACGCGCTCTCGGGCAAGGGCGTCCACGTGGTCACCGTGAACGACTACCTCGCGCGCCGCGACGCCGAGTGGATGGGCAAGCTCTACGGCTGGCTCGGCCTCACCACGGGCGTCGTCGTCAACGCGCAGGGCGAAGACGAGACGCGTCGCGCCTACCGCAGCGACATCACCTACGGGCAGAACAACGAGTTCGGCTTCGACTACCTGCGCGACAACATGAAGTTCAGCGCGCTCGACTACGCGCAGCGTCCGCTGAACTTCGCCATCGTCGACGAAGTGGACTCGATCCTCATCGACGAGGCGCGCACGCCGCTCATCATCAGCGGCCAGGCCGAGCCTTCGAGCCACAAGTACCGCACGATCAACGAGATCATCCCGCGCCTCAAGAAAGACGAGCACTACGTCGTCGACGAGAAGGGCCACACGGTCACGCTGACCGAAGAGGGCATCGAGCGCGCGCAGGAGCTCCTCAAGGTCGCGAACCTGTACGACCCGGCGAACCTCGAGTCGCTTCACATCTTGAACCAGTGCCTCCGTGCGCACTCGCTCTTCAAGCGCGACGTCCAGTACCTCGTCTCCGACGACGGCAAGGTGATGATCATCGACGAGTTCACGGGGCGCGTGCTCCCGGGGCGTCGTTGGAGCGACGGTCTCCACCAGGCGGTCGAGGCCAAGGAGCAGGTGCGTATCCTCGAAGAGTCGCGCACGCTCGCCACCATCACGTTCCAGAACCTCTTCCGCCTCTACAACAAGCTCGGCGGCATGACGGGCACCGCGCAGACCGACGCGGGCGAGTTCCACTCGACCTACAAGCTCGACGTCGTCGCGATCCCCCCCAACCGCGTCCCGCAGCGCATCGACTCGGAAGACGTCGTCTACAAGACCGAGCGTGAGAAGTTCAACGCGCTCCTCACGGACATCCTCGAGAAGAACGAGCAGGGGCGCCCGGTCCTCGTCGGCACCACGAGCGTGGACAAGTCGATGGCGATCGCGCGCATTCTCCAAAAGCGGAGCATTCCCCACGCCGTCCTGAACGCGAAGCAGCACGAGAAAGAGGCCTACGTCATCGCGCAAGCGGGGCGTAAGGGCGCCATCACGATCGCCACGAACATGGCCGGTCGCGGCACCGACATCCTCCTCGGCGGCAACCCCGAGATGATCGCGCGCCTCGCGCTCCTCGAGCAGGGCAAGCACCCGGAAGACGACGCCGAAGGCTTCGAGGCGCTCGTGCGCGAGTACGAACTTCGCTGCAAGGCGGAGGGCGACGAGGTGCGCGCGCTCGGCGGGCTTCACATCGTCGGCACCGAGCGACACGAGTCGCGCCGCATCGACAACCAGCTCCGCGGCCGCGCCGGGCGCCAGGGCGACCCGGGTTCGAGCCAGTTCTACCTGTCGCTCGAAGACGATCTCATGCGTATTTTCGCAGGTGATCGCGTCAAGACCCTGATGGATCGCATGGGCATGCCCGACGACGAACCCATCGTCCACCCGTGGGTCACGAAGAGCATCGGCGACGCGCAGGGCAAGGTCGAGGCGCGCAACTTCGACATGCGCAAGCACCTCCTCGAATACGACGAGGTCATGAGCCAGCAGCGGCGGACCATCTACCGCATCCGCCGCGAGCTCCTCGACGGCACGTACGCGCCCGAGATCATGGGCGAAGACGGCAAGCCCACGGGCAAGCTGCGCAAGGTGGCGATCCACGAGGGCATCCGCTCGGACATCGCGCGTCACCTCGCGGCGGTGCTCCTCCCGCACTGCGGCGGCAAGGGCGCGGACGGCTCGGCGAAGGCCCCGGAGAACCTCGGCGAGGCCACGCGCGTCGTCAACGAAGAGGGGCTCCTCGAAGACATCTACCAAACGTGGGGAAAGCGCATCGAGGCCCGCGCCGGCGAGTCCGTGAAGGACCTTCACGACCGGCTCGTCGAAGAGCTCGCGTTCAGCCTCTCGCAGCAGCGCGATCGCCTCTTGGACCTCGTCGACGCGGTCGCGGGCAGCATCGTCGAAGAGTGCTGCAAGCCTCACCAGCAATCGGACGACTGGGACTGGAAGGGCGTTCGCTCGGGCTTCTTCGAGCACTTCGGCGTGAAGGCCGAGCTCGACCAAGAGGCTTTCACGGACCGCGAGGCGCTCGTCCGTGCACTCTACAAGCACGCCGAGACCTTGGTCCTCACGCGTGAGCGCGACATGGGCCCCGAGCTCCTGCTCCGCGTCTTCCGTCACTACTACCTCGAGGAGATCGATCGCGGCTGGGTCGATCACCTCTCGAACATGGAGCACCTGCGCGACGGCATCGGGCTCCGCGGCTACGGCCAGAAGGACCCCAAGCAGGAGTACAAGAAGGAAGGTTACGACCTCTTCATGACCCTGACCGCGGCGATCTCGAGCGCCGTGACCTCGAAGCTCTTCCGCGTGCGCATCGAGCAGCCGCGCGACATCGAGGCGATCGAGGCCGAAGACGCCAAGCGCCACGAGCAGCGCGAGAAGCAGATGCTCCTGCAGCACGGCGGAGACGTCGTCGAAGGCGAGGAGGCCGCGGCCGCCCCTGCGCCCCAGCTTCGCCGCCCACCCGAGGCGAAGATCGTCGCCCCGCCGAAGCCCGCAATTCAGCGCAACGACGTCTGCCCCTGCGGCAGCGGCCTCGCGTTCCGCAAGTGCCACGGAGCGGTCCTCGAAGACGAAGGCTCCGCATGAACCGCGGGCTCCCGCCGTTCCACAATCGATCCCCGTTTCACCGACCCCATCTCCCCATGAGCTCCCCCATGTCGATGCGTTCCGTTCTCCTCGCCGTCTCCGTTGCTGCCCTCTCCGTTGGCGCGTGCGGCAAGCCCGCGCCGAAGACCGCCAACGTGGTCGCCGCCGCCATGCCGAGCGGTGAGAAGTTCACCGGCGTTTACCAGCACCCGGTGTTCGGCGAGCTTCACCTCGTGCAAGAGGCGGGTTCGGTTACGGGCAAGTGGCAGCGTGCCGACAAGAGCGCCTGGGGCGAGCTCTCGGGCAGCGTCGAAGGCAACGTACTCCGCTTCAGCTGGGGCGAGACCAAGTACGGCTTCGTGGGCCCGGCTGCCACGCGCAAGGGCAAGGGCGTCTTCGTCTTCGAGCGCGACGACAAGTTCGCGTACCTCAAGGGGCAGTACGGCGTCGGCGAAGACGAGGCCGGCTCGAAGTGGGACAACATTCGCCTCAACAACCGCGTGCCCAACCTCGACTCGATCAGCGCGAACCTGCCGGGCACGGCTCCCGTGAGCGGCGGCAACTGGGAGTGAGCCTCGCGCGGTCGCGCGCCGCAACGTCCGCGCGACACCGAAAACACCCGCCACCTCGTCCGCGAGGCTGCGGGTGCCGTCGTTTCTTGGCCAAACGCGCTCGTGATGCATTATTTCAACCGGTAACCGCCGATGACCGCCGATGAGCTCGTCATGCATGTCGAAGGGTCGCTCGCCCTCGCCTCCGAGTACGAAGGCCAGGCGGGCACGGCGAAGGTTCAAGCGAGCCTCACGGCGCTGAAGCTCGTCGGCGACGACAAGAACAAGGCCGCGAGCGGCGGCGCGCTGCGCGTGTTCAAGGAGCAAATCGTCGTTGCGGAGAGCGGCGTCACGGGTGTCGTCGGCGAGCTGAAGGCACTGCTCGCGCGGGTCCGCAGCCCCGAGTTCAACGCCTCCGCGGCCTCCGACCCCCTTCAGATCGAGATGGCGGCGCGGGAGGCCACGGATTTGGCCGCGCGCCCACAAGGGCTCTTCGACGAGGCGGTCGCGCGCGCGGAGCACGAGTTCGCGAAGCTCTCGCACGACCTCATCGTGTTCGTCTCGTTCGACATGATCGATCGACACCTCGATGGCTTCCGCGCGAAGGCCGAACACACGCGGAAGGTGCACGAGGCGCGCTCGACGAGCAACGGCGTGGTGCGCGAGTACGAGATGTCACGATCGCGCACCCTCCGCTACCTCGAGGTCAAGCTGACGCCGAAGGAGTTCGACGGTGCCACGCCGCCGGAACTCCTCGACGCGTTCGCGCGGCTCACGGAGCAGTCGAAGGTCGTCTTCCTCGGCCACGGATCGGCCGAGAGCGACGGGGTGGAGACCGAGGGCGACGATCCCGAGGGCGGACGGCTCGTGACGTTCCAGTCCGTCTTCAAGCGCTTCGCTTCGGAGATTCACGCGCGCACGAAGGGACTCTTCGGGTCTCCAACAGGCCCGCTCCTCGACGTCACGCTGTACTCCTGCCAGGGCGCCGCCACGCGCGCCTACGAGCGAGACGCCTCCGACACCATCGTGGTCGCCAACGGCGTGCTGACGCGCAAGAGCGGCGAAGTCGTGGACGCGCGAATCACGATGGCCGGCAAGCTCATGATCGCCTTGCGCGAAGGCGGCGTGTACGCGCGCGTGAAGGCAAAGGCCACGACGATCGTCTCGCCGGAGTGGAAGTCGTTCGACGTTGGCCTCGAAGGTCAACGGAAGATGGTCACCGGCTACCACGCCACGCAAGAGCGCCGCGGCGCCGGGCTCGTCGTGAGCGGTCAGCGGGGGCGCACCTATGCCCCCGCTGACCTCGCGATGAGCGCAGCGTGGCGCAAGAAGTCCGACCCCAACGGGGCCACGCTCACGACGTTCAAGAACGCGAACCCGAATACGAAGAGCTACGCGAGAGACGCGGCTGTCGAGGTGCACGCGTACGTCGCGACGACCACCTTCCAAGGGAAGCTCAAGCGGCGTCACGGGTACAAGCGCGTCTTCACCTGGAACGAAGACGGCACGCTCCGGTGCGTGGACATCGCGGACGGGGCCGAGGTCGACTTCATCTTCGAGACGAACAAGGACCGGGCCCTATGGTTCCTGATGGGGACCGCTCGCCACCTCGCAAACGGCGCGACATGGAAGTACGATGCGATGATGGCGATGTGCGAGAAGCTCGAGGGCGCGGCGAACGGGCGCGAGCTCGCGGCGCGCATGCGCGAAATCGCGGAATCCCCCACGGTCAACTCCCACACGAGCAAGGTGTCGCGCATGCTGGGCCTCGCCACGCGAAGCTCCAAGGTCCTCGGCGACGTGGCGACGATGCTCGCGAAGAACCCGCCCGAGCTTTTGCCGATGCCCCGCTGGGAAGACCGCAAACTCGGGCTGCGCTAGGTGCGTCGAGCACCGAAGCAGGCTCAGCTCTCGCGCTTGATGCCGTACGTGCGAATCTTCTTGTGAAGGTTCGTGCGTTCGACGCCGAGGACGATCGCGGCTCGGCTCACGTTCCAATCAAGGGCCCGAAGCGTGTCCACGATGTGGTGCCGCTCGGCGAGCTCGCGGTACTCGCGCAAGGTCGGCCGGGTGCCCGGCGGCAACGGAGGAAACTCGAACTTCTCCGCGCCGAGATCGTCGAGCTCTTCCTCGTCGACCGACGATGCGAGGGGACCGCTTGGCGCGTCGTCGTCGAAGGGGCTCGCGTGCGGGTCCTCCGGCAAATCCGCGATGGTGATGACGTCGTCCGAGAGGATCGCCATGCGCTCGACGGCGTTACGAAGCTCGCGCACGTTGCCTGGCCACGAGCGTGCCACGAGCGCCGTCATCGCCTCGGGCATGATGCCTTTCTTGCGTAGGCCATTCTCTTTGCAGAACTGCGTGAGGAATGCATCGACCAAGAGCGGGATGTCCTCGCGTCGCTCGCGCAGCGCGGGGCTCCGCAGCGGGAAGACCGCGAGGCGGAAGTAAAGGTCCTCGCGGAACGCGCCGCGCTCGACCTCTTTCGCGAGATCTTTGTTGGTCGCCGCGAGGATGCGCACGTCGACGTGGAGCACGTGCTCGCTGCCGACGCGGAGCACCTCACCCGATTGGAGCGCGCGGAGGACCTTCGCCTGCGCGAGGAGGTCCATGTCGCCGATCTCGTCGAGGAAGAGCGTGCCGCCGTGGGCCTGCTCGAAGAGGCCGCGCTTGCGCTGGGTCGCGCCCGTGAACGAGCCCTTCTCGTGACCGAAGAGCTCGGACTCGATGAGCTCACGCGGGATCGCCGCGCAGTTCACCTTCACGAACGGCCCCTTGGTTCGCGGCCCAAGGCGGTGAATCGCGCGCGAGATGAGCTCTTTGCCCGTGCCGCTCTCGCCCGTGATGAGCACCGAGGCCTTCGTGGGCGCGACGCGCTCGATCTCGCGAAACACCTTCAGCATCGGCGCCGAGCGGCCGACCATCTCGTACTTGTCGAGCTGCTCTTGCGCGACCTCCGCGAGTGCCCGGCGCGCGCGGGCCGCGTCGAGCGCGTTTCGAACGCTGACGAGCACGCGCTCGCGGAGCAGGGGCTTCTCGATGAAGTCGCTCGCGCCGAGCTTGATGGCCTTGACCGCGTCGTTCACCGAAGCGTGACCGCTCATGACGACGACCGGGAGATCGCGCGTCGTCTCCTCGGCGCGCAGCTTTTCCAGGCACGCGTGGCCGTCCATGCCCGGGAGCTTGAGGTCGAGGAGCACGAGATCCACGGGCTCGTGGCCCGCGTCCACGAGACGCAGCGCGGCCTCTGCAGACTCGGCGCAGCGCACCTGAAAGCCTTCGCCCGAGAGCACCATCTCGAGCGTGCGGCGGATGTTCTTCTCGTCGTCGACGACGAGAACCGTCGGAGCGGTCGGCGGATCGACGGGAGGCGCGGCCTGGCTCATGGTGCGGTGGCGACGGAGGGCTCGCGCGGCAACGAGGCGAGCTCGGCCCGCGCGGCGGCCACGGCCGGGTGATCGCCGTAGCGGCTCACGATGAGCTCGTAGGTATCGCGAGCCTTCGCCCACGCGTGCTGCTTCCGGGCGATCTCGGCGCGCAACAGAAGGCACTCGGTGACGTAGTTGCGCTTGTCGGTGAGGACGGGCTCGATGGTCGCCATCGGCTCTTCGGCGTCCCAGAAGCGCGGCGGAACGTACGTGAAGAGCGCGTAGTTCACGCGCGCCTCGGCTGCCGTGTAGTTTGCACGGTTCATGTAGAAGGCCGCCACGGCGAGCTCGTGCCCGACGAGGCGCGAGACGACTTCGTCGAGCATGTCCCGGAACTTCGGCATGCGGGGCGAATCGCTGAAGTCACGCATGAAGCCGCGAAGCTCGCGGTACGCTTCGAGGATCGGCGTCTGGTCGCGCTCCTCGGTGGCCGCGAGGAGGAAGCTCGTCGCGATCTGCGCGTACTCGCCCTCGGCGATGCGGCTGCGCGCGTACGCGACCTCCTCTTTGTCGGCGGGGTGGTCCTTCACGTACGCACGGTAGCCCTTGAGGGCCTCGGCGATCTTGTCCTGCGCGAAGTCGAGGTCGGCGAGGCGCAGCTGCGCGAGGCGTCCGTACTTCGTGTACGCGTGCTTCTTGGCGACGTTCTTCAGCGCCGAGCTCGCCTCGAGGTAGCTCTTGCCGTCGAGGAGCTTCACGGCGTCCTCGTAATCGAGGCGCGCCGTCTCGAGTGCGTTCGTCGGGTCACGCGGCGGCGGCTCGTGGCACGCTTCGAGCGCGGGCAGCGCGAGCGCGACGAGGGCGAGCAACGCGAAGGAACGGGCGGGGGAGCGAAGGGCCATGCGGGTGCTCGTGATCAGCGGCCGTCTTCGCCGCGCCAACGGGTGAGGCGACGCGGCGGGAGCGCGTCGGGGTCTTCTTGACGTGCCGCACGGAGAGCCATGCGCAGCGTGCGTTCGACGCGTTCGCGCTGAGCTGCCTCCAGCGTGCACGCGGGCTCGAAGGAGACCGTTCCTTCGGCCGCAAGGAACGCCACGACCGGCAGGGCTTCGCCTTCCGGCCTCGCAAGTGTGCCCTCGTAGCGCCAAGGCGGAGCGACGCCAACCGCCTCGCGCCGAAGCTCGAGACGGTGCCCTTCGCTGGGAGATTGGCCAACCACAGGCATGGGGCGGAGATACCACGCATCACGAAAACGGGCGGCGTTTCGTTGACGAATCGCCTCCCTTTGAGGCACTGTGCCGCCTCCCGAGTGACCGCCATGGAGAAGAACCCGATCAGCCCCCAAGGGCTCGCCCGCCTGCAGCAGGAGCACCACCACCTCACGTCGGTGGAGCGGCCGGCGATCATCGAGCAAGTGGCCACGGCCCGTGAGTACGGGGACCTCAGCGAGAACGCCGAGTACCACGCGGCGCGCGAGAAGCACTCGTTCATCGAGGGCCGCATCAAGGAGCTCGAAGACAAGATCGCTCGCGCCGAGGTCATCGACCCCGCGACCGTGAAGGGCTCGCGCGTGGCGTTCGGTGCGCGCGTCACGATCACCAACGTCGATACGGAAGAAGAGACCCGCTACCGCATCCTCGGGGCGGACGAGACCGATCTCCCGAACGGCATCATCGGCATCGCGAGCCCGGTGGCGCGCGCGCTCCTCGGCAAGGAGGCCGGCGACGAGGTCAAGATCAAGACCCCGGGCGGCGAGCGTACGTTCGAGATCACGAACGTCGAGTACGTCTAGATAAGACGCAATCGCGTCACTCGAGACCCGCGTCGGCCTTCGGCGCGGGTTTCTTCGTGTTCGAGCCGTCGCGCGGGGCGGGGCGCCTCGCGAGCAGCTCGCGACGGAGCTTCGCCACGAGGCGCTCGATCATCGCGGCCTCGTGGTGCGCGGGCATCGAGGGCATCGCTCCGATGACGTCGGTCTCATCGCCTTGACGCACGAGCTCCAGCGACCCGCGCTCCTCGCGCTTCGACCCGGGAGGCACGAACTTGAAGACGATGTAGCCGGCCTCGGAGTCACGCTCGACGACCGCGTAGGACTCGTCGACGACGACGAAGCGCACCGCCGTGTTCCACACGTCGCCCATGGCGTAAGGGACGCGCTCGACCTTACGCGCGCCCGCGTCGCGCGGGGCGAACGACGTCGCAAAAGCGACACAAAGCAAGGCGTTTCTCAGGCGCTTCACGAAGCGCGCGCCTCGAGCACGGCCTCTTCCGCGCCGCCCACGAGGTCGTCCGCGCGCATGCCGCGGGCCTCGCCGCGCGCCACGAAGAAGCCTGCCGAGCCGACGGTCCACACGACCTGGCAGAGGTACATGAGGAAGACGTACAGCGAGCCTTGCGCGCGCACGACGTCGGTCGGGTAATACATCGTCATGCCGGCGTATACGCCGAGCTGAAAGACGCCGAGGAGCCCCGGCGGGCCGGGCACGAGGATCGTGACGCCGAGCAGGCCCATCATCGCGCAGGCTTCGCCGAAGGTCGGCGCGCTCCCGTCCGCGTGAACGACGCCGCAGCCCCAGGCGAGGAGCCACATGCCGAGGGCGTTGATGACCCAATAGACCGTGGTCTCGAGGAGGAAGGGGCCCGCGTCGCGCCAGCTCCCGAGGAAATGCAGGCCATCGGCGAGCTTGGCGGCCGTCGCGGCGAGCTTGTCGGCGAGCTTCGGGCTCACGACACCGATCACGAGGCGGCTCATGCGAATCGCCCAGGCGCGCGCGAAGTAGAACACGGCGATCGTGATGAACGCCGCCGTGAAGACGCCGAGCATGCCGTAGCCGGCTTGGCGAACCTTCGCGACCGAGACGGGCAGGCTCACGACCGTCTCGGGGAGGGGCGTCACCGTCGGCACCGTCACGAGCGCGAAGGCGAGCATCACGCTGAGGAAGAGGCCGTCGACGACGCGCTCGGCGACGATCGTGCTGGTGGCACTCGTGAGCGAGAGCTCACCCTTCTTTCGTACGAGGTAAGGGCGGACGAGCTCGCCGAGGCGAAACGGCATGAGAAGGATCGCCGCGAACCCGATCCACGAGACCGCGACCAGCCGACGCATGGGAATCGTCGCGAACGAGCGCAGCAAGAAGCGCCAGCGCGTCGCCCGGAACCAGCTCATGACCGCGAGCGTGGCGACGTAGGCGGGGAGGGTCCACACCTTGAGCGAGCCGAACCCCGCCTCAGGCGTGAACGCGAGGCCGCCCTTGCGCAGCATGGCGACCATCGCGGTGGTGATGATCGCCGACGCCACGAGCTTGCCCGCGTTTCGCGAGAAGAAACCCTCGTGCGGTGGGGGCTCGGAGGGAAGGAGCGACGGGGTCTCGGCGGCGGCCATGCGGAGCGGGGCGATAGCAGACAGACGCGCGACGCGCTCCGATCATTCATCCTCGCGAAGGATGCCTCGGGCCCGGTTTCCGTGCTAGGCGCCCACCCTATGTTCGACAGCCTTTCGCGTGGTTTTCGCCAAGCCAAGAACCGCCTCGCCGGCCTCACGGAGCTCACGGAAGCCAACGTCGAGCCCGCGCTTCGTGAAGTGCGCCAGTCGCTCCTCGAAGCCGACGTCGAGCTCGGCGTCGTCAAGGCCTTCCTCGCGCGCGTGAAGGCAGCCGCGGTGGGCGAGACCGTGCAGGTGCGCGCCAAGTCGGCAGACGGCCGCGTGCTCAAGGTCTCCGCCGCCGACCAATTCACGAAGATCTGCCACGACGAGATGATCGCGTTCATGACCTCGGAGGGCGAAGCGCTGACCTTCGCGCCGAAGGGCCTGACGGGCATCATGATGGTCGGCCTCCAAGGCTCCGGCAAGACCACCACGTGCGCCAAGCTCGCGGTCTTCCTGAAAAAGCAGGGCAAGAAGGTCATGCTCGTCGCCGCGGACATGCAGCGCCCGGCGGCCGTGGAGCAGCTCCAGGTGCTCGGCGAGCGCATCGGCGTGCCCGTCTTCAACATCGCGGGGGGCAACCCGGTCGACATCTGCGCGAAGGGCAAAGAAGAGGCCCGCGCGAAGGGTTGCGACGTCGTCATCTTCGACACGGCCGGTCGCCTCGCGATCGACGAAGCCCTCATGGCCGAGCTCGCTTCGGTGCAAGCTGCAACGAAGCCCGAGAACGTGCTCCTCGTGGTGGACGCCATGATCGGCCAAGACGCGGTGAAGGTGTCGCGTGGCTTCCACGACAAGCTCGGCCTCACCGGCGTCGTGCTCACGAAGCTCGACGGCGACGCGCGCGGCGGCGCGGCGCTGAGCATCCGCGAAGTGACGGGCGCACCGGTCCGCTTCATTGGCGTCGGCGAGCAGCCGGAGAAATTCGAAGAGTTCCGCCCCGAGGGCATGGCGTCGCGCGTGCTCGGCATGGGCGACGTCGTTGGCCTCATGAAGGACTTCGAGCAGGTCATCGACGAGAAGAAGGCCGCAGAAGATGCCGCACGCCTCCTCTCCGGCGACTTCACGCTCGACGACTTCCTCGAGCAGATCCGCATGATTCAGAAGATGGGCTCGCTCAAAGACATCGTCGGCAAGCTCCCGGGCATGGACAGCATGATCCCCGCGGACGCGAACCTCGACGACAGCGAACTCACGCGCGTCGAGGCCATGATCCAGTCGTTC
Source organism: uncultured delta proteobacterium (assembly GCA_903858055.1). Lineage (GTDB taxonomy): Bacteria > Myxococcota_A > Polyangia > Polyangiales > Polyangiaceae > CAIQDA01. Next base: position 550 of record CAIOHM010000328.1, on the reverse strand, counting down.
ACGAAGCTCGAGCGTCAGGACCCGAACGTGCTCGTGCGCGAGCCGAAGCGCGCCGCGCGCATCGCGAAGGGCTCGGGGCGCACCGAGAAGGAGGTCTCCGAGCTCGTGCAGAAGTTCCTCTTCATGAAGCAGCTCATGGGCGGCTTCGGGCAGAACCTCGGCATGCTCGGGAAGATCCCCGGCATGAAGAACCTCGCGGCGATGAAGAACATGCAGAAGCAGCTCGCGCAAATGGGCGGCATGGGTGGCTTGCCCGGCATGGGCGGCGGCTTCCCGGGTATGCCCGGCGGCTTCCCCGGTATGCCTGGCGGATTCCCCGGTATGCCTGGCGGATTCCCCGGTATGCCTGGCGGATTCCCCGGTATGCCCGGCTTCGGCGCCATGGGCGGTGAATCCATGACGAAGATGAAGGCCCTCTCGCAGACCGAGAAGAACGCGAAGAAGGCCGAACGCCAGCGCGAGAAAGACGCCCGCAAGAAGAACCGCCGCTGAACCCGTCTTTTCCGAGTCCGCGCTTCTCTGCGAGCGCTTTCACTACGACCTCGAACTC
>CAIOHM010000327.1 GCA_903858055.1 uncultured delta proteobacterium | reverse complement strand
GACTTCGATCGCGCCGTCGACGCCGACGTGGCCGTGCTCGACGGACGCACGGGCGAGCTCGAGCGCGTCGTCGCGTTGCCTGGGCTTCGCAACTGCGGAAAGCCAGTCTTTTCCCAAGACGGGCTCATGGCCACCGCGTGCAGCGGCCTCTTCGATCCTGCGCGCGCGCGCTTCGACGACGTCGGTGCAGCGGTCGTCGTGGGGACCCTGGTCGACGGTGCGTTTCGCGAGCGCGAGCGTTGGAGCGCGAGCGCGATCGGCGCGACCCCGACAGGCTCGGTCGCGTGGCTTGGCGAGGGGCGCATCGTGGCGTCGCTCTTCGGGAGCGCGGGTCGCGGCGATGCGGTCGTGGACCTCGCGTTGGGCGCGACCGCTCCGCGGGAGATCCACCGATCGACGAGCCCCTTCACGCTCGGTGCCATTCGATGCTCCCGTGGCGCCGCGTTCCTCTGCGCGATGCCCGACGCGTCGTCGAGCGTCATCGTCGGGTTTTCCCTGGGTTTCAGCGATGCGGGCGCACCCACGGAAGTTCGCGCGATCCTGGCTCCCGACATCACCGGCTTGCCCCTGCGCGACCTCGCCTTCTTCCGGTGATCGCGTAGCATGCGGCCATGGTCGACCGCATTCCGCGCCAAGGTTTGGAGAAGAAGGCAATCCTCGAGCAGATGAAGGCCTACGGCGTGAACGACGCCGACTGGCGCTCGGGCAAGACCTGGAGCCTCGTCTACGACGCCGGGGACGACCACATCGCGTTCCTGAAGGAGGCTCACAACCTCTACTTCTCGGAGAACGCGCTCAACCCCATGGCGTTCAAGAGCCTCCGCACGATGGAGCACGAGGTCGTGCGCATGTGCGCGGCGCTCTTCAACGGCGACGGCGACACCGTGGGCATGATGACGAGCGGCGGCACCGAGTCCATTCTTTGCGCCGTGCACGCGTACCGCGAGCGCGCGCGCAAGTCGAAGCCCTGGATTCGCCGCCCCGAGATCGTCGCTCCGAAGACCCTCCACGTGGCCTGCGACAAGGCCGCGCACTACTTCGGCATCCGCATGCGCTACGCGGGCGTCGACGAGAACGGGCGCGCGGACGTGAAAGAGCTCGAGCGGCTCATCGGCCGGAACACGATCTTGGTCGCCGCGAGCGCACCGCAATACCCGCACGGCGTCGTCGACCCCATCGCCGCGATCGGTGCAATCTGCAAGCGCAAGAAGGTCCCGTTCCACGTCGACGCATGTTTCGGCGGCTTCATTCTGCCCTGGATCGAGCGCCTCGGCGGCACGTTCGGCCCCTTCGACTTCCGCGTGCCCGGCGTCACGAGCTTGAGCGCGGACCTGCACAAGTACGGCTACGCGGCGAAGGGAGCCTCGGTCGTGCTCTACCGGTCGATGGATGTCATGAAGCACCAGTTCTTCATCGCGACCGACTGGCCCGGCGGCATCTACGCTTCGCCGACGCTCGCCGGCACGCGCCCGGGAGGACCCATCGCGGCGGCGTGGGCTGCGCTCGTGTCGCTCGGCGAAGAAGGATACTTGCAACGTGCACGCGATGCATGGGAAGCAGCAAAGCGCCTCGCCGTGGGCATCAAGGCGATCGACGGCCTCGCCATCGTGGCCGAGCCAGACTGCACCGTCGTCGCCTGGATGGCTGCGCCCGGCGGCCCTGACCTCTACGCGGTGGCCGACGCGATGCAGGCGCGCGGTTGGAACATCGATCGGCAGCAGGACCCACCCAGCGTGCACTGCACGGTAAACTGGAAGCAGACGCAGGTCGTGGACGCGTACCTCGCCGATTTGCGCGCGTGCGTGGCTGAAGTACGCGCGAACCCCAACGCTTCGACCGAAGGCCAAGCGCCCATGTACGGCATGATGGCGAAGCTCCCCGTGCGCGGCCTCGTGAAGAACGGCGTCCTAAAGGTCCTCGAGGGGCTCTACGGCGCGTCTCCCGTGGCCGACCCCACCGCGGCGCCGCCCGGTGACGGTCTCGTTGACAAGCTGGTCGCGAAGTACGGCGATCAGGCGATGCAGCTGCTCGACCGCGCCGAGAGCGTCACGAAGCGCCTTCGTCGGAAGAAGAGCTGATCGCCTCTTTCGCCGGCGGCGGCGGCAGGGGCCACGCGGCGAACGCCACGAGCGGCGCGAGGGCGAGCGCGGCGATGAACGCGCGCCCCACGGGCGGATCCACGTTGAGCCAACCCGCCACCACGAGCGCCACGAGCGGAGCTGCGAAGCCCGCCGCAGCGCGGGCGCGGGGGAAGCTTCGATGCGCGAGCGCGAAACCGATCACGAGCGCATCGACGAGCACGAGGTGGTGCAGGTGCATGACGTGGAGGCGTGGCGTGGCGTCCTCGTTCGTTCCCGTCTGGATCTTGAGGTACATGTTCGTGGTGCCGTAATACGCGCGAATCAGCGCGACTTGCACCGCAGCGACGACCGCGAGCCGAAGGGCGATCGCTCGCACCCGCGCGCGCTCAGCGAAGCGAGGGGACGGCGTGGGTACGTTCATGGTGCATCCGTTCGCCCGACGAGGGGCCAGAAGTGTCCAACGGGGCCCTGGCCATGGCCGATGGCGAGGCTGTGCTCGAGCGCGCGCTGCACGTACTGCTTCGCGCCCATCACGGCCTCCCGAAGCGGTTCGCCGCGTGCGAGGCGCGCGGTGATGGCCGCAGCCAAGGTGCACCCCGTACCGTGCGTATGCGACGTCGGCACGGCGCGTTCGACGAAGTGTTCGACCCCTTCGCGCGTCGCGAGTACGTCGTGGGCGCGCTCGTCGCCGCCAAGGCTCCCGCCCTTCACGAGCGCAGCGTTCGCGCCAAGAGCTACGAGCTCGACCGCGGCTCGCGCAGCATCGTCGGCGTTGTGAATCGAGAGCCCCGTCAGCTCTTCCGCCTCGCGTCGATTGGGCGTCACGAGGGTCGCACGCCGAAAGAGCGCGCCGCGCAGCGCTTCGACGGTCGCATCGTCCACGAAGCGCACGCCGTGGCGCGAAACCATCACGGGATCGAGCACCACGGGCAAGGCAGGGTGGCCTTCGACCCACGCCGCGACGGCGTGGACGACCTCGGCGCGACCGAGGAGCCCGCACTTCAACGCGTCGAGGCCGAAGTCCGATGAGACCGCCTCGAGCTGCGCGAGGACGAAGCGAGGATCGACCGGCAGGACCTCCGCGACAGTACATGTATTCTGCACGGTGAGCGCCGTGACTGCTGAGCAGCCGTGCACGCGGTGAAACGCGAAGGTGCGCAGGTCGGCTTGGAGCCCCGCGCCTCCCCCACTGTCGGATCCTGCAACGGTGCACGCGACCGGTACCCGCTCGTTCATGGGCAAGCTCCTAGCAGGGTCAGGAGAAAAGGTTCATCGGCCCCGCGCCCGTTCGTCGCCCTATGCGCTTGCGTACGCTTGGTCGCGCCGCTGCGCGCGACCGGAAGCCCCGCGTGTGGAGCGGCGGCCTCGCCTCGCCCGAGGAAGGCACGACGAAAAACGGCAACCGGTTTCCCGATTGCCGTCTCTCGCGTCAGCTTCTTGCGAAGCTGCTGCAGCTCACTGGCCGCAGAACTGGAGCGCGAAGCGCTTGAAGAAGGCCACGAGGCCCGCGTCGGTCGAGGTGTCCTCGCCGCCGGCCGCGCCCTTCGAGAAGCAGAGCTCGCCGGTCGGAGCGGTGCCCGCGTCCTGCGGGAACACGCCACGGCACGCGCCGTTCTGGCCGAGGGCCGCGATCGCAACCTGGCCGCACACGCCCTGGCCGCCGCCGATCGCGTCTTCCTGGCAGGTGTCGAGGTCCGCGTCGCTCGCGTTCTTGCAGTTGCCGTCGGTGTCGCAGGCGGCGCCGAGGCAGTTCGAGAACGCGAAGTACTTCTCGCCGCAGCCGGCCTTGAAGTGGTTGAGGCACGCCGTGATCGAGCTGAGGAAGCCGTCGTTCACGAGGCCGGGCGGGTTCTGGTCGTCCGCCGTGACAGTCGGGTCCGTGAGGAACGGACCGACAGCCGCCGCGTTCTTCGGCGTGAGGAGGCACGCCGCGCAGTTCGCGTTCGCAGCCTTCCAGGTGTCACACGCAGCCTTCGAGGCGTTCGCGCCCGTGAGGCAGGCGTCGAGGAAGCCCTGGACCGTCGCGTCCTGGCACTTGTTCTGGCCCCAAGCCGCCGCCGGCGGGAGGGTCGCGGGCGTCTCGAAGGTCGGCGTCGTGGAAGGCGCCTCGCAGGTCGCCGCAGGGGCGCCCGAGTCCGCGCTCGGCGTCGTGCCGGAGTCCGGACGCGCCACGCCCGAATCGGTCTTGCCCGCGTCGGCCGTGGCGGGCGTCGTCGAATCCGACGAGCTCGAGCAGCCAACGGACAGAAGGGCGGCAACGGCAGCGGCGCCAAGGATGTGCTTGAACATGTGGTCTCTCTCCTCGTGGCGAAGTTCGCCAAAAATCGGGCTCCTCGGTGGGAGCCTCGTCATCCGCGCGGGATCCTCATGACCTCGCGCTTGGGACCTGCATCGGTTTGCAAAGGAAGCGCCAACTAAGCGTAAAGGCGTGACCGTAGGTGGCGCGGCGTTAGCGGCACGTCGACGCCTCGTCAAGAAAGAGTGCGGAAAAGGTCACGCTGCCCCACATGCCTTCGCGTGCCGCAGCAAAGCTTCGCTTCGCACGGAAGGTCCCGAGCGCTGCGCATCGCGTCGGAGGCGCGCGCGACGCTGGCAACGGCGCCGCGACCATGAAAAGAATGCGGCATGCCGTTCGAGCGTCTCGTGCCGCCCAAGACCGCGCTGAGCGTGGTCGATCTTCAGGAAAAACTCGTACCGGCGATGCCCACGGCCCGTATCGACGGTCTTCTGCGGTCGACCAAGATCCTCCTCGAGGCGGCCGTGACGCTGGGCGTGCCCGTCATCGTCACCGAGCAGTATCCGCGCGGCCTCGGACCCACGTGCGCGGTCCTCGACGAGACCCTCCAACACGTGCGTCATACACGCATTTCCAAGACCACCTTCGACGCGTGCATGGAGCCGACCTTCGCCGACGCGCTCATGGCGGCGGATGTCGAGGCGGCCGTGGTCGTGGGTGTCGAGGCCCACATTTGCGTGTTGCAGACGACGCGTTCGCTCCTCGAGCGCGGCTACTCCACCCACGTCGTCAGCGATGCCGTCGCGTCACGCCGCGAGGAAAATCGCTCGGTCGGGCTCGACTTGGTTCGCGCGGCCGGGGCCTACGTCACGTGCACGGAGACCGTGGTCTTCGATTGGCTTGGGCGCGCGGGCACCGAGGCCTTCAAGGCCCTCTCGCCGCTGCTCAAGTAGCCCGGGGAGCGTTCACGCGTCGTCGTCGTCGTCGCCGTCGACCGCGTGCTTGTCGCGGAAGTCGTCGACGGCCGTCATCGTCGCGAGCAGCGTACGCACCTCGAGGGCGGGCTCGAGCTCGGGCTTCGTCTCGAGGTAGGCGTCGAGGTAACGGCGTGCCGACACCATGTCGCCCTTCGCGTGGTACGCGAGGCCCACTGCATGGAGCGCGTCTCCGTCCCCCGGCGCCTGCGAGAGCGCGGCGAGCCCTTCCTTCAGAGCCTCGCGATGCTGGCCGATCTGCCGCAGCGTGTGCGACGACGCCACGCGCGCGCCGAGGTGCCGCGGCATCTTGGCGAGGCAGGCGCGGTAAGCATCACGCGCCGCCTCGAGCTCGCCGATCTCGTAGAGGGCCGTGCCTGCGAAGAAAAAGGCATAGCCGTTCTCTGGAGACTCCTTGAGGAGTGCACGGAGCTCGAGGAGCGCCTCCTTGAAGCGCTCTTCGTGGAGGAGCTCGCGCGCCTCTTCCGTCGCGTCCCAGAAGGCAGCTTCGCTCGCGTCGAGGTGTTCTTGCGTTCGAGGTTCGCTCGCGGACATGATCATTTCTTCTCGCTTGGGCGCGGGCTCTCGCTGAGCTTTCGCTTGTCTTCCGAGCCGATGGAGTAGCGCACGAGCGCCTTGAGGACCGTGCTTCGCTCGACGTTGCCGACGACGCCCTTGAGGTCGTCGTAGAGGCTCGGGTCGACGAGCAAGGCGCCCATCGTGCCTTTGCCCGAGCGCACGTCGGCGACGACGCGTCGCATGTCTTCGCTGATGCCGACGATGTTTCCGAGCAGCTTCGAGGTCGAATCGCCGCCGTACACGACCTCGTGCGCGAGCCCGTTGCCCTCGCGAATCGCGGTGAGGGAGCCGGCGACCTCTTTCGCCGTGCGCTTCACGGCGACGCCGAGCTCGTCGTCGTAGATCGCCGTGTGCACGAGGCCGGTGCCCGAGCGGACCGCGTCGGCGACGGAGCGAACGGTCCCCGCGGTCTGCCGCAGGTCGCCGGTCGTGGCCTTGAGGTCGGCGAGCATCTCGCTCACGGTCGCGCCGCTCGACGGGTCGACGAGGAGCATGTGGGCCGCGCTCGGCTCTTCCGCGATGCCCTTGGAGACGCGCGCGAGCGAAGAGACGAGCGTCTTCGCGTCGGCAGAGAACTGCGGATCCGCCAGAAAACGCGTCCCTTGTTCGAGGTTCCCGATGGTCGCCTCCACGCGGTCGACGAGCTGTTCGGCGCGCGCCACGTACTTGCTGAAGTCCGTCGGGTCTTCGGAGCGAATCGGCTGATCGTGGTCGAGGACGGGCGAAGGCGCGCTCGGTACCGTGAGCTCGACCATCTTGTCGCCGAGGAGGCCCTTGTTGGCGATGCGCGCGACGGTCGCCTCGCGGATGCGATCGGCCTCACGACCGACGATCGCGAGCTCGACGTAGATGCGCGTGTCCGCGGCGTCTTTCTTGTGGCCGACCTCGGTGACCGTGCCGACGTCGACGCCACCGAGGCGGACGGGCGACCCTGGCTTGAGGCCTGCCACGTCACCGAAGCTCGTGTGGTACACGACCTGCTTGCTCCAGAAGTTCGCATTCTCGCCGATGAGAAAGACGAGCGTCGCGGTGATGGCCACCGCGATGACGACGAAGAGACCGACGCGCTGATGCTTCTGCATGGAGGGCCCCCTGGCTTATCAAGAGCTGCCGCGTACGTCACGTCACGCTTCGGTCGCGAAAGACGTGCGGGTCGACCTCAGTGGGGAACGAGCCCGTGGGCATTCTCGCGCTCGTCGAGGACCGTGCCTTCCACGAACGCGCGAACGAACGGATCCCGCGTGGCCCGAAACTCCTCGGGTTTTCCCACCATATGCACGCGGCCCTTCCCGAGCATGCACATGCGGTTGGCGACGTGGAAGGCAGTGCCCATGTCGTGGGTCACGACGAGGCTCGTGATGCCGAGCTCCCGTTGGATCGTCAGGATCAGCTCGTTGATGCGCGCGGTGTTGATCGGGTCGAGGCCCGTGGTCGGCTCGTCGTAGAGCAACACGTCTGGTTCAAGGGCCAACGTCCGCGCGAGGCCTGCCCTCTTGCGCATGCCGCCGCTCAAGTCGCTCGGCATCATGCGCTCGGTGCCTTCGAGCCCGACGCGCTCGAGCGACTTCTTCACGCGTGCGAGGATGTCTTCCTCGCTCATCGAGTTCCAGAAGCGCTCGCGCAGCCCGTAGGCGACGTTGTCTTCGACCGTCATCGAGTCGAAGAGCGCCGCGCTTTGAAACAGATAGGCGATGCGGATGCGCAAGCGCGACAGCTCCGCGAGGCCCATGCCGTTGATCTCGTTCCCGTCGAAGACGATGCTGCCCTCGTCGTAGCCGATGAGCCCGATCAGCATCTTGAGCATCACGCTCTTGCCGCAGCCCGAGGGGCCGAGGATCGTCAGCGTTTCCCCGCGGTACACGTCGAGGTCGAGACCGTCGTAGACGACCTTTTCCCCGAAGGCCTTCTTGACGCCGCGAAAGGAAATCAGGGGCGCTTGCGAGTCGGAAGCCATGGCCCTCTTGTCATCACGACGGGCCGGGTCGGTCAACCTTCGGCGCGCACGGCGCCCGACACCTGCAGGTCGACGGCGCCGCCGCCGCGGTAGTCGTCGAAGCGCGGCACGGCGTCGAGGCTGACACGAGCGCCTTCGCGCGGAAGATTCGGCGGCGTTTCGCCGAGCCACGCGCTCACCTCTTCGTTGCCGATGCGCAACATGAGCTTCGCGTACGCGCCCTTCGAAAGAAGCCGAACCTGCCGCACCTCGACGCGCTCGAAGGTCACGAGCGGCGCGGCGTTCGCGGCCCCGCACGGCTCGAAGCGAAGCCAGTCGTTCGCGAGCGCGCGCAGCGAGTCACGGCCGTCGTAGGCAACGCGGAGCGCTCCTTCGGGCTTCACGTAGGTCGCCATGAGCTCCTCCGTGGCGCGCTCGAAGGCTTCGCGGAACGCCGCGAGTTGCTCGTGCGCTACACGCACACCCGCGGCGGCTTGGTGACCGCCGAAGCCGAGCAGTGTTTCGGAGCAGCGCTTCAGCGCGTCGTGGAGCGGGAAGCCCTCGGGGCCGCGCACGGAGCCCGTGCCAACGCCGTTCTCGAAGGCGAGCACCACGGTCGGACGCCCGTAACGCGCGGTGATGCGGCCTGCTGCGATGCCCACGAGGCCATGGTGCCACCCCTCTTCACCGACGACGATCGCCGTGCGTTCTGCGAGCTTTTCCTGGGCGATCGCGACCTCGATCTTTGCGCGGAGGGCGCGGTCGAGCTCCTTGCGCTGCGCTTGCACTTGCTCGAGCTCGCCCACGAGCGCGAACGCGCGCGCACGATCGTTCTCGAGGAGCATGTGGAGTGCAAGCAACGGCGAACCGAGGCGCCCGGGGGCGTTCAGCTTGGGGGCGATCTGAAAGCTCACGTCGCCCGCGGCGAACGGCACCTTGCGGGCACCGACGAGCGCGGCGATGCCCGGGCGCTTCGAGTTCATCACGCGGTCGAGCCCGTGCCGCACGAGGATGCGGTTGTCGCTCTGGAGCGGCGCGACGTCGCCGATGGTGCCGATGGCGACCACGTCGAGCCAATCGCGCAGGTCGTACGGAACGCCAAGCGCCGTGCGCAGGCCGCCGACCACGCTGAGCGCCAGCCCGCAGCTCGCGAGGTACTTGAACGGAAACGCGCAGCCGGGTTGGTGCGGATTGAGAAACGCGTGCACGGGCAGCGGCTCTGGCGGCACCTGGTGGTGGTCGATGACGATCGCGTCCACGCCTGCGCGGCGCAGGCCTTCGAGGCGCTCGTGATCGGTCGACCCGCAGTCGCACGTGACCACCAACGACGGCGCGAGCGCGAGGACACGCGCGAGGGCGGCCTCGGAGAAGCCGTAACCTCCACGAAAGCGGTCGGCGAGCTCGACTTCGACGGTTCCGCCCATGGCGCGCAGCCCCGCCGTGAGGACCGCCGCCGCCGTGATCCCGTCGGCGTCGTAGTCGCCGAAGACGACGATGCGCTCCCCCGCCCGCACCGCGCGCGCGAGCCGATCGACGGCCTCCGCGCGGCCGCACATGCGCTCAGGGTTCGTGAGCGATCCGAGCTTCGGGGCGAGGTGCGCGCCGGCAGCCTCGATCGTCGGGAAGGCCAAATGGGCAAGCGCCCGAGCCCCCGTGTGGGAGAGCCCGAGCGCTTCGCGAAGAGCCGGAGCGTCGATCATCCGGGCTGCGCCGAAGCACGGCGCGCCGCGGAATTCTTCACCGCATCGGACTTCGAGAGCTTGCCGTCGATCCACTCGGTGAGTGGCGCGGCGACGTAGATGCTGGAGTACGTGCCGGCCACGATGCCGATGATCATCGCGAGCGCGAAGTCCTTGATGACGCCCGTGCCCCAGACGAGGAACGCGAGGACCGAGAGCATCGTCGCGCCCGAGGTGAGGAGCGTACGGGAGAGGGTCTCGGAGACGCTAAGGTTGATGACCTCGGCGAACGTCTTCTTCTTGTGCTTGCCGAGGTTCTCGCGGATGCGGTCGTAGACGACGATGGTGTCGTTCATCGAGTAGCCGACGATGGTCAGCACGGCCGCGATGGTCGAGAGTGTGATCTCCTTGCGGAGCGCGATGAACACGCCGATGACGACCACGGCGTCGTGGACGCACGCGAGGACGACGCCGGGAGCGAAGCGCAGGTCGAAGCGCAGCGCGAGGTAGAGCATGATGAAGACGATCGCGATCGCCACGCTGTTGCGTGCTCCGTCGCGGAGCTGCTTGCCGGCCTTCGGGCCGACCCACTCGACGCGCAGCGGGCGCTCCGGGACGAGCTCCGCACCGAGCTCACGGCGAAGACCTTCGACGAGCTCGTCGCCCTTCGAAGGTACCTGAATTTCCACGCGGTGATCGCGCGGGTTGACGACCTGCGGGTTCGTCTCGGACTCGCGGAAGGAAACGCCCGCCGCCTTCACGCGCGCCGAGAGCGACGCGAGGTTCGGCTCGGTCTCGAAGCGAGCGCTGATCTTGTCGCCGCCGGCGCTGAACTTCACCTCGGTCGCGTGCACGTCGTTCGGGCAGTCGCTCGGGGCTCCCGCGCCGTGGCACATGGCCGCCTCGATGGCGTGCTTCTTGGCGTCGTCGAGGGCCGAGACCTCTTGGACGCGGATGAGGAAGTGCGCCGCGTTCGCCTTGTCTTGGACCTGCACGACGTCGGGCGACGCGAAGCCGCTCTTCGCCACCGCCTCGCGGACCCGGTTCGCGTCGAGGGCGCCCGTGAAGGCGATCTCGACCTCGGTGCCGCCCTTGAAGTCCGTGCCGTAGTTCGGACCGGGGACGATCATCAGGATGCAGGAGACGACGATGAGGACGATGGACAGGGGGATCCAGAAGACCCGCTGGCCCATGAAGTCGTAAACGCGGCCTGGCTTGAAAAGCTCCATGGCTTCTTCTTCCGTAAGGGAAACAGGAGGAAAATCAGAATTCGGCGCCGACGCTCAGGCGCTTGACCTTGGCGCCGCGGACCCACCAGTCGAAGACGACACGCGTGCAGAATACACCGGTGAAGAGGCTGGCGATGATGCCGACGATGAGCGTGATCGCGAAGCCCTTCACGGGACCCGTGCCGTACTGCGCGAGGATGAGGCCCGAGATGAACACGGTGACGTGGCCGTCCAAGATCGACGTGAACGCGCGGTCGTAACCGGCGTCGACTGCGGCTCGGAGCGAGCGGCCGGCGCGGAGCTCCTCGCGGATGCGCTCGTTGATGAGCACGTTCGCGTCGACCGACATGCCGATCGTGAGCGCGAGACCCGCGATGCCCGGGAGGGTCATCGTGGCGCCGAACGTGCTCAGGATCGCGAGCTGGAGCGCGAGGTTCAGGAGGACCGCGAAGTCCGCCACGAGGCCGGCCTTGCGGTAGTAGAGCACCATGAAGGCGAGCACGAGGCCCGAGCCGACGACCATGCCCTTCACGCCGAGCGCGATGGCATCTTTGCCGAGCGAAGGACCGATGCGCGACTCGTTCGCGGGGGTGATCGGAGCGGGGAGCGCGCCGCTGCGGAGCACGAGCTCGAGCTTGCGGGCGTTCTTGAGCTGAGTCTCGGGGTCGCCCGCACCGAGCGTGATGCTCGCGCGGCCGCCGCCGATCTTCGTCTTGATCACGGGCGCCGAGTCGATGACCTCGTCGAGCATGATCGCGAAGCGACGCTGCACGTTGGCCCCCGTGACCTCCTCGAAGCGGTCGGCTCCGGCGGGGCTGAAGGTGAGCGAGACGTAGAAGCTGCCGAAGTCGTTCTGGTCGCGCGCGACTTGCGCGTCGGTCACGAGGTCGCCCGTGACCTCGGCGCGGCCGAAGAGGTAGTACGTGCGCCAGCCGATCTCGGTGACGGTCTGCGTGCTCTCGTCGTACTCGGTCACGGCTTGGAACGCGACCTGATGGTCATCGGGCACCGCGAGCGTCTTGACCCACGCCTTCAT
>CAIOHM010000326.1 GCA_903858055.1 uncultured delta proteobacterium | reverse complement strand
GGGGCCGAGGCGCGTGAGGAACATGCGCATCTGCTCGGAGGTCGCATTCTGGGCCTCGTCGAGGATGACGAAGGCGTCGCTCAGCGTTCGGCCGCGCATGAAGGCCTACGAGACCTTCGACCGCGAGGAGCGCGAGCGCTTCGAGGCGCGCCGCGACCGCCTGCGGGACCGCGAGACAGGCGGAGGCGAGGCATGATCGTTGATCTGTTCGAAGCGCTCGGCGACGGCCTTTCGCAGCGTGCCCTCGAGGGCGGCGTCACGTGCGCGCGCGCCCACGAACGCGTGCTCGGCTTCTACCGCAGCTCGCTCGCGGTCTTCGTGATCGACGCGCGGCGAGAGGACCACGCCCATGCACTCCTCGACCGCGTGCGCGATCGCGTCGAAGACGACACCGCGCGCGTCGTCCTCTTCGGGTCCGCGACGACCGCGTCCCCTTTGCCGCTCCGCGACCGCGGGGTCGTGGGGCTCCTCCGGGTCGACGCCTCCCTCGAGGAAGCGCAGCTCGCCGTCGATGCTGCTTTCGAGGTGCTTCGTGCGCACCACCACGCGGACCTCGCCCACGATCGCGCCGATCGCGCGGTTCACGAGCGCGACTCGCTTCTTGCCACGAGCTGGGCGATCTCGCGCGAGCATGACCTCGGCACGCTGCTCGCGCTCATCCTCTCGAACGCCCGCCACCTCACGGGCGCCGATGCCGGGAGCATCTACGTCACGGAGACGCAGGGCAACGAACACTTCCTGCGCTTCAAGCTCACGCAGAACGACTCGGTGCGCTTTCAGGCCGGCGAGTTCCTCATCCCCTTCGGGCGCGGCAGCATCGCGGGCACCGCCGCCGCCGAGAAGCGCATGATCGTCGTCGACGACGTGCGCACCATCGCACCGGGCTCTGGGTACCACTACGACTCCTCGTTCGACGAGCGCATCGGGTACCGCACGATCTCCATGCTCGTCGTGCCGCTGATCTCGCGGCGCAACGAGGTGATCGGCGTCGTGCAGCTCATCAACCGCAAGCGCCACGAGTCGCTGCGCCTCACACCCGAGAACGTGCAGAGCGCCGTGCTGCCCTTCGGCGCGCGCAGCGAAGAGCTCGTCCAAATGCTCGCGCAGCAGGCGGGTTTCACCCTCGAGAACGCGCTCCTTTACGAAGAGATTCACCAGCTCTTCGCGGGCTTCGTACGCGCCTCGGTGGAGGCCATCGAGTCGCGTGACCCGACCACGAGCGGTCACTCGCTCCGCGTGGCGCGCTACACGATCGGCCTCGCGCAGGCGGTCGACCGCGAGGTTACGGGCCCCTTCACCGAGGTTCACTTCGATCGTCGCGCTCTGCGTGAGCTCGAGTACGCGAGCCTCATGCACGACTTCGGCAAGATCGGCGTGCGCGAGAAGGTCTTGGTCAAGGCCAAGAAGCTCTACGACGAGCAGCTCGCGCTCGTGCGCTTGCGCTTCGAAAACGCGAAGCTCCAGTCCCGCGTCGCGGCCTTCGAGGAGGCGCTCCGTGACCCCACGCTCACGAGCACGCTGTCCGATCGCTTCCGCTCCGTCGACGAGCGCCTCGATCACTGGCTCGGGGTGGTGCTTCGTGCAAACGAGCCGAGCGTGCTGCCCGCGAGCGCCGCGAGCGAGCTCGGGTCGATCGCGTCGTTCCGATGGCTCGACGACCGCGGCGACGCGCGTTCGCTGCTCACCCATGAGGAGCTCCTCGCGCTCGAGGTGCCGCGCGGTTCGCTCACGACCGCCGAGGTCGATGAGATCCGCTCGCACGTGACCCACTCGATCCGCTTCCTCTCGCGCATCCCTTGGAGCCGCGATCTCGAGCGCGTCCCCACGCTCGCAGGAGCCCACCACGAGCGCATGGACGGCTCGGGGTATCCCTACGGCCTCGCCGGCGAGGCGATCCCGCTGCCGTCGCGCATCATGGCCGTCGCGGACGTCTACGACGCGCTCACCGCCGCCGACCGCCCATACAAGCGCGCGCTCGGCCGCGACGAAGCCATCGCGATCCTCGATCGCAACGCGCGCGAGGGTCACCTCGACGCGCGCCTCGTGCAGCGCTTCGTCGACCACCGCTGCTTCGAGCTCGATCTGGAGGGGAGCGGCCTGCTCTCCTCGAGCTACGGCGCCTCGTCGACCCGGTTCTGAGCGATGAGCGAGATCGCACTCCACCCGGCCTCGAGCGTCCTCGACGAGCTCACGCGAAGCCTGCCGCTCGTGGCGTGCCTGCTGCTCGACCGCGAGGGGGCCGTGCGCGCGGTAAGCCGAGGCCCTGCAGAGACCTTCGAGGGGGGCATTCTCGCCGCCGCCGTCGAGGAGCTACTCAGCGCCGCGGAGGGCCTGCTGCGAACCGCGGGCGAGGCGCGCATCGAGGGAGTCTTCCTGGAGGGCGCGG
>CAIOHM010000325.1 GCA_903858055.1 uncultured delta proteobacterium | reverse complement strand
GAGCTCCTTGAGTTTGCGCTCGCGGGTCGCGTCGTCCATGCCTGCGCCGAACTTGCTCACGTCGAAGGTGAGGAGCGGCATCTGCGCGCTGCCGTTGAACGTGGGGAGCTTGCCGTCCCAGCGTTCGAGCGCGCGGTACTGGAGCACGGCGCCCGTCGTCGAGAGGCGGATGATCTCGTTCGCTTTCGCCTCCGAGTGCGCCTTGATGAGGATCGCGTCTGCTTCGCCCTGCGACGTGCGGCGACGGGCTTCGGCCTCGCCGTTCGCTTGGGTCACGGCTTGCTCGGCTTCGGCGCGGACTTGGCGAACGCGGTTTTCCGCCTGAATCGCGTTCTGCGTCGCCTCCATGGCGCGGTTGATCGCGTCGGCGACGTTCTGCGGGAGGCGCAGCGCGCCGTTGATGGTGAGCTGATCGATGACGAAGCCGTCACCGCCGAGGCGATCGCCGACGCGCTTGGTGACGTCCGCCAGGAGCTTCGACTTCCCCGATCCGTAGATCTCGTGAACGGGCAGGTTCGACCCGACCTCGCCGAAGGCCTCGCGCACCGTGTTGCGCGCGTAGCCGTACGCGAGGGCGTTGAGATCCGTCTGGCGGAAGCGCGCGTAGAGGTGCGGCGCGAGGTTGGGCTCGATGTGGAACGAGAGCGACACGTCGGCGTTCACGTTCACGCCCTCGCTCGAGGAAAACGTGATCGACTCGTCGATCGCGCGGCCCTCGTGCGGCGTTGCCGTCCAGATGACGTTCTGCACGCTCGTGGGGAACGTCACGAGTTGCTCGGTGATCGGGTTCACGAAGACCCAACCCGTCACGACGGGCATGTCTTGGACGCCGCGCGAGCTGCCTGCGAGGCGGACCTTGATGCCGACGTGCCCGGCGTCCACGCGGTGCACGGTGCTGCAGCCGACGAAGAAGAGGAGCGCGACGGCCGCGGCGCCTGCGAGGAAGCGGCGAGCCGACTGGAGGGCGTCTTCGGGAGAGATCGATCGGGTCATGGGGTCTCTTGCGGAGTCAGCGGACGGAGAGCATGGCCGTGCGTACGGTGACGACGGCGACGAAGAGCAGCCACACGGCGGCGGCGGCGACGCGGATGTCGCTCGCCGCGTTGAGCCAAGGCCGCAGGAGGACAATCGAGGCGAAGAACGCGACGACCATACCGAGAACGTGGCGGAGGCCAGGTTTCCAAGGCGCAGGCTCGGGCGGTGTGCTGCCCATGATGGGCGCACGATGCGTCTCTTCGTCGGGGTTGTCGAGGGGGGTGTCGTCCGATGAAGACCGATTCCGCCGCGCCACGCCGAGCGGTGGTAGACCATGCGAGGCCGTTCCCATGATGCTCCGACGCCTCTTCCCCGTGCTCGCCGTGGCCTTCGTTTCTGCGGCTTCCTCGTGGGCTTTTGCCCTCGAGCGCGCAGGTTCGCCGTGGGTCTTCGTCGCGATGGCCGCAGCGGAACTCGCGGCCCTCGCGCTCGGGGTCTTCGTGCTGCGCGACGAAGCGGAGCTCGGGACCGCCTGGACTCCTCGCTGGGGCGATCTCCGCAACGGGTTCCTTGCGGCGGTCCTCGCGTGGTCTGCGGCGACCTTTGGCGCGCGCGCGCTCGGAGGAAGCGGCGTGTTCGACGGGCAGCTGCTCCGTGTGTACGTGCAGGTTGGGCCCGTAGGCGCGCAGCCCTCGTCCCTCTTCGTGCTCGGTGTCGTCGTCGTCGCGGCGCTCGAGGAGAGCGTGTGGCGTTGGCTCGTGCCGCGCGCGCTCGAGGCGTTCGTTCCGCGTCGCGTGGCCTGGGTGCTCGCGGCCTTGCTCTTCGCGATCGCGCACATGCCCGCCGTGAGCGCGATGGCGTTCGGCGGTCCTCCGAACTTCCTCTTGCCCCTCGCCGCGCTCGCGCTCGGGCTTTTTCTGGGTGTCCTCGCAACGGGCGTCGGGCGTGTCGTGCCAGGCTTCGTGGCGCACGTGCTCTTCGACGTCGCGATTTTGGGCCCCTTCGCCCTCGTTCAATTGAACCCCTGAGCTCCCATGCGCGCGTCGAGCCTTGGTCCCGAGTCCGTTCGCCGCCGCGCGTCGCGCATCGACGCCGATCGCTTCGCGCGTTGGCGCGACCGCCTCGCGCGTGCGCAGAGCGACGCAGGTCGTGCGGTTCGTGAGGTCGACCTGGATCTCGCCGCGGCCCTCGCTACTTCGTACGAGGCCGTGGGCCTCGGCCTCGAGGGCCACCCGGAGGACCTCGCCATTCTCGAAAGCGAGGAGCTCTGGGCGGACGATCTTCCTCGCTGGCCGGCCGATGAGGTGCGCGATCAGGCCTCGTGCACCGCAGCGATTCGCCGCTTCGTTCGTCAAGGGCGCCTCAAGGCCGCGGCCTGGGAGTGGTTCGCGCGACCGAGCTTTGGCATCGATCGCTCCGCGCGGCTCATCGCGGCCCTCGCGCGTGCCGCCACCGAGCGCGCGTGCGGGTTTGCGCTCTGCGAGCTCGAGGGCCGCTACGGAGCGCCGATGCTCCACGAAGGGCGTCGCTGCGGCTTCGTCGTCTTTGGCATGGGAAAGCTCGGAGGAAACGAGCTGAATCCGATCTCGGACGTCGATCTCGTCTTTCTGTACGAGTCCGACGAAGGGCACCTCGCGAGCGAAGAGCCACGGTCGATCACGCTCCACGAGTTCTTCGCGAAGGTCGCGCGCCGCATCACGTCGCTCCTCGAAGAAGTGACCGGCGATGGCTGCGCGTGGCCCGTGGATCTGCGGCTGCGACCGAACGGTTCTCAGGCTTCGAACGTGATCTCGTTCGCGGCCTTCGAGCGTTACTTCGAGAGCACGGCGCAGCCCTGGGAGCGCGCCGTGTGGCTTCGTGCGAGCCCGGTGGCGGGTGATCTCGCGCTCGGCGAAGAGGCTCTCGCGGCCATCGCGCCGTTCGTGTTTCCGCGCACGGTGCAGCCTCGCGTGCTCGACGACATGCAGTCGATGCTCACGCGCGTGCGGCGCGAGCTCGACGGCGACGAGACGAACGTGAAGCTCGCGGTGGGCGGCATTCGCGAGGCGGAGTTCTTCGTGCAAGGACTCGCGCTCGTCTGGGGCGGGCGCCACAAGGAGCTTCGCGTGCGGCCGACCTTCGAAGCGCTGCGTGCGCTCGAGACGCGCGGGTTTGCGTCGAGCCGCGAGGTGCGCCGCGTCGGGGACGGATACGCGCTCTTGCGTCGCGTCGAGCATGCGATTCAATACGACCTCGGACGCTCCGAGCAGCGGTGGCCCGAGGACGCGGATCGCGCGATGCGCCTCGCTCGAACGCTGGGCTTCGCCGACGGAGCGGAGGCACGTCGACGCATCGACGAGGCGCGCGTGCGCGTCGCGAAATGTTTTGCGGCGCTCCGCCCGTGGGCGCAGGCCTCCGCACCGATGCGGGGCGCGGAGCTCATCGACGCTGTGCTGGATGCCAGCGAAAATGCAGCCTCTGCCGCATGGGAGGCCATGATCGGCCGCGTCGCTCCCGGTGACGCATTGAAGCTCCTCGAGCGCCTCGCCAAGCGCGGCGGCGCTTTCGGAGCGCGTGAGCGACGTGAAAAACCCGAGCGCATCGAGGCCATCGTGCGCGCCGTTGCCGACTCGGCCGACCCCGAACGAGCGCTCGCGTTCTTGGGTGATCTCGCGCAGCGCCATGGCTTCGTCGACGCTTACCTGCCTACGCTCGCCGACGACCGCCCCGCGCTGCACGTCTTCATCGGGCTCCTCGGCGCGAGCGCGTACCTGGGGCAGGCGCTCGTGGCCCACCCGATGCTCCTCGATCGCTTCCTCGCCACCGACGACGACCGGCGACCCGACGCGGCAGAAGCGGTCGTCGACGACGAGCTGCGTGCGGCGCGCCTGCGTGGCGAAGACATCGACGATCTCGAAGTGTTCGTGGGGGCGCTCCGTCGCTCGGCGCTGCGCGTGACCTTTGCCGTGGCGCGCGCCGACCTCGCGGGCCGCATGGACAAGCGGTCCGTCGGTGCGGCGTTGAGCGCCATCGCCGAGGCGTGCGTGCGACGGACCACCGACCGCGTCCTCGACACGATCCCGGGCGGGCGCGAGGGCCTCCTCGCCGTGGTCGCCGTCGGCAAGTTCGGCGGAAATGAGCTCGGCTACGGCTCCGACCTCGATCTGTTC
>CAIOHM010000324.1 GCA_903858055.1 uncultured delta proteobacterium | reverse complement strand
GGTGATCAGCGCCGCCGCGAGCGTGCCGAGCATGCCGAGGGCGTAATACACGTTGAAGCGAAAGGCTCCGAGCCGGTCTTCGAGCGCTTGCCCGACCGAGGCGAACCAGAGGACGCCGAAAAGGAACCAGATGACGTTGCGGCTCGTGGGCAGCAGGATGAACGAGAAGAGCCGCCACACCTCGCCCGCGCGCACGCGCTCGAGGTCCAGCGTGAGGCGCCCCACGAAGCTCGGGCTGATCGACACGAAGAGGAACACCGCGACCATGCCGCAGGCGACCACGAAGGCCAGGCGTTCGACCGCGTAGGACCCGAAGCGACGCTCGAGACGGCGAAGGATGGTTTCCACGGGCTAGGCCGTTAGCACCGAAGCGCCGAAGGGGCTGCCCTTCCGCGACGAGCTCCTGCGGCTCACCGCGGCGCGGCGGGCCCCGCGGCGAGCACGCGCGAAGCTGCGGCCACGGCGGCGTTCTTCGGGTCCGCGGCGGCGATCTCTTTGTAGAGTGCAGATGCCTCCTCGAGGCGATGCGCGGCGACCGCATCGACCACGCGACGCTCGAGGGTCACGCCGCCATCCGGAGCCTTGGCGAGCCCGGTCGAGCCGCCGACCACGCGCGGCGTCACGAGCTCGGGCTCGCTGGGTGTCGCAGCCGCCGCAGACGACGCGGCGAGCGGTGCTGCTTTCGGCGTCTCCGCGCGAGATCTGGCCGCCGGAGGCTCGGGCGCGAACACGACGAAGGCAAAGCCCACGAGGGCGACCGGCAAGAGCACGACGGTCGCTTTTCGCACCGCGTTCGCCTCGCGCCACGCACGCGCGAGCGCCGAGGTCGTCGCGGACGCCGTCGCCGCAGGACGGTCCGTCACGGCGGCGCGCGAGGACGTGGTCGCGCCGTAAAGCGGCAACGCGTCCGAGAGGCGCGGCAGGCTCATGGCCTCCTCCGGGAGCGCACCGGGGCTCGGGGGCGAGGCAAAGAACGGCCCGTCGTGAGTCGAAGCCGCGGCCCCCTGCACGGGCGGAGGTGTGGAAGAGGCGCGAGGGTCGACACGGAGCACGTGGGTCGGTGCGCTCACGGAGGGCTGCGCCGGAGCGACGAGCACGGGGCGCGGCGCCGCAGGTCTTGCCGATTCGCGGGCGAGGCCCTCGCGTACGGCATCGCGCACCGAAGAAGAGAGGAACGCCGTCGGTTGGTCGTCGAGGTCGGCCGCGCTCGGGAGCGCTTCGCCGACGCGCGTGTGCTCGTCGTCGCGCGCGAAGACGCCTGCCGAGACGTGCGGTGCAGGCGCAGGCGCCGGAGGTGCCCTCATCGCGTCGAGGTCCGTCAAAATCGTCGAACTCGAATCGGGCGCAGGCGTAGGGTCCTCGACGACGAGCCGAAGGCGGCCGACGACGAGCAACGCGCCGAGCGGGAGGGGCTCCCATGAGGTCCCGAGCGGTCGACCGTCGAGGAGCATGGGCGTCGCAGCGTCGCGGCTGCACGCGAAGAGCTCGCGGCCATCGTAATACAGGAACCCGTCGATAGCGCCGACGCCACGCCCCTCGAGCGCCCAATCCCCCTGACGACCGAGCGAGAACGGCCCTGCCACGACACCGGACGAGAAGCGACGCTCGGCGCTCGGGCCTTGCGCACCGACGACGGCGACCCTCAGCGCGGGGAGATCACGATGCACCATGCTTACGTGCCGCATCGTACACGGAAGCAGGCAAATCGTGACCATGCTCGCGCAGCCGGTCGACGCGACGCAGGAGATTTCCGGTCGGAACGAGGGGTCCGACAGCGTATCCACCGCCGGCCGCGGGCACGAGCTCGCGCCGGAAGAGGTCGACGGTCTCGAACACACCCCGCTCCGTGTGCCACCCGAGCACCTCGGTGACATGGGTGACGCGGCGCGATCCGTCGGGCAGCCGGTTCGTCTGCACGACGATCTCCACGGCGCTTCCGACTTGCTGCCGCAGTGCCTCGAGCGGCATCGTCACCTCGCTCATGAGGCCCATCGTCTCGAGGCGCCGGAGCGCGTCGAGCGGGTGGCTGGCATGAAGCGTGGCCATGCAGCCACCGTGGCCGCTCGTTGCAGCTTGCACGAATTCCATCGCCTCGCCGCCGCGGAGCTCCCCCACGAAGATGCGGTCGGGGCGGAGACGGAGCGTCGCGCGAAAGAGGTCGCGGATCGTGATCGCCCCGCGGCCCTTGGCGTCCGCCGGCCGTGCCTCGAGGTTCACGACGTGGGGACGCTGCACTTGGAGCTCGCGCGCGTCTTCGATGACGACGATGCGCTCCCCCTCGGGAACGAACGCGCTCATGGCGTTGAGGAGCGACGTCTTCCCGCTGCCCGTGCCACCGGCGACGACGATGTTGAGCTTGCCGATGACGATCGCCGCGAGCGACTGCGCGGCCTCGACCGAGAGGCTCCCGAACTGGAGCAGCCGTTCGATCGTGAGCGTCTCCTTGTAAAAGCGGCGAATCGAGACCACCGGCCCCTCGGGCGCCACCGGAGGCAAGACGGCCTCGAGGCGCGATCCGTCGGGCAGGCGTCCTTCGAGGATCGGGTGGTCGGCGTCGAGCGGGCGCCCCATGAAT
>CAIOHM010000323.1 GCA_903858055.1 uncultured delta proteobacterium | reverse complement strand
AGCACCTTCTTGATTGCCGCGTTCACGAGGGCCGGGTTCGCGCTGCCGCCGGTCTCCTTCATGGTCTGCCCCACGAAGAAGCCCATGAGACCGAGCTTGCCGCCGCGAAGCTGCTCCGCTTGCTTCGGGTTCGCGTCGACGATCTTCTGCACGATCGCGTCGATCGCGCCCGCGTCGCTCATCTGCTCGAGGCCGAGCTCGCCCACGACGCCCTTCGCGGTCTTGAGCGTGCCGCGCAGCGCCGCGTAGACCTCTTTCGCCTGCTTGCCGCTGATGGTGCCTGCGTCGACGAGCGCGAGGAGCTCCAGGAGCTGCTCCGGCGTCAGGGGAATTTCGGCCTCGACGCCCTTCGTCTTCACGTCGCGGAGAAGCTCCGCTTGGATGAAGTTCGACGCCTTGGTGGCGTCGGCGCCCGCGGCGACCGCGGCCTCGAAGAAGGCCGCGACGCGCGGATGCCCCGTGAGCACACCCGCCGCATACGGCGTAAGACCAAATACAGACACATAGCGTGCACGCTTCTCGCGCGGGCGCTCCGGCAGCGCGGCCTTCGCTGCGTCGATGCGAGCTTTGGTCACCACCAACGGCGGGAGGTCGGGCTCGGGGAAGTAGCGGTAGTCTTGCGCCTCTTCCTTCGAGCGGAGCGGGTAGGTCGTGCCCGTGGCGTCGTTCCAGCCGCGCGTCTCTTGGACGATGCGCTCGCCGGTGCGCAGGCACTCTTCTTGGCGCTTGATCTCGGCGATGATCGCCTTCTCGACGAAGCGGAATGAGTTGATGTTTTTCAGCTCGACGCGCGTACCGAACTTCTCGGTGCCCACGGGGCGGATCGAGACGTTGGCGTCGCAACGGAAGCTGCCCTCTTCGAGGTTGCCGTCGTTGACGCCTGCGAAGACGAAGATGTCGCGGAGCGTACGCAGGTACTCCGACGCCTCCGCCGCCGAGCGAAGATCGGGGTCGGAGACGGTCTCGATGAGCGGCGTCCCCGAGCGATTGAGGTCGACGATGGAGTCGTCGCCGCGGTCGTGGAGGTTCTTGCCTGCGTCTTCCTCCATGTGGATGCGCTGGATGCGCACCGTCCGCGTGTAGGCGGCGTCGCCCTCGCCCATGTGGAGTTCGAGCACGCCGTGCTCGCAGAGCGGCTCGTCGAACTGGCTGATTTGGTAGCCCTTCGGAAGATCCGGGTAGAAGTAGTTCTTGCGTGCGAAGCGGCTCGTCTCGCGAATCGTGCAGTCGAGCGAGAGCCCTGCGCGAATGGCGAGCTCGACCGCGTGCGCGTTCAGCACCGGGAGCGCGCCTGGCAGACCGAGGCACACGGGGCACGTCTGCGTGTTCGGCTCGCCGCCGAACTGGGTGGAACACGAGCAAAACGCCTTCGTCTTCGTGAGGAGCTGCGCGTGCACCTCGAGACCGATGACCGCTTCGTACGTCGTCATGGGGCCAGGCGATTAGCACGACCCGCGGCGCTTCGATGCTGCGGATTTCACCCGGCCGCGCCTTCTGTGGCATCGTCCGCGTCGATCATGCGTCCTGCGCTCCTCGCGCCTGCCCTGCTCCTCGTGGGCACCCTCTCCTCCGTGCCCTGGCTCGTGTTCAGCGGCGACGGTCTCGTGCGCATGGTCGCGCTCCAGCGCGAGCTCAAGGCGGTGCGGGCCGAGAACGATCGCATCCGCATGGGCATCGCGGACCTCAAGGAAGAGATCCGCGACCTCAAGGAGGACGCCGCCGCGATCGAGCGCGTGGCACGCCGCGAGCTCGGGCTCGTGCGCCCCGACGAGTACGTCTTCGTCATGCCCAAGGGCGACCTCAAGTAACGCCGCACGCAGGCGGTGTGCTATCGCCTTCGCATGCGTTTTTCGGGCCTCTTCGCGTGCTCGCTCGCCTCGGCGATCGTGCTCGGGTGCGCAGCCTCGAGCAAGGCTCCCCCCGTGCCGCCGCTCGGCCCGCAAGACGCCGGTGCTCCGGCCCCCGACGCGGGCGATGCGAGCGCGCCACCGCCGATCGCGGACGTACCGTGCAACGACGACGGCCCCTGCAACGACGGCTTCCCATGCACCGACGATCGCTGCGACCTCACGGCGGGGCGCTGCGTGCATGTGGCCTACGACGAGCGCTGCGAAGACGGCGTCTATTGCAACGGCTCCGAGCGCTGCGACCTGCGCCGCGGGTGTGTAACCGGCGGCGACGTGTGCGGCCTCGGCAACGCGTGCACCATCGCCCGCTGCGACGAGACCGCGCGCGCGTGCACGACCACGCCGCGGGACGCCGACGGCGACGGTGACCCCGACGACCACTGCGGCGGCGGCGACTGCAACGACGCCGATCCGCGACGAAGCAGCCGCATGGCCGAAGTGTGCGCGAACGGCATCGACGACAACTGCAACGGAGCGATCGACGAGCAGCCGTGCCTCAACGCCGAGGGCGACCGCTGCGAGGCGCCCGTGGTGCTCGCGAGCGAAGGCTTTCGTACGCTGAGCACGGCGGGGGCCACCGCGGCACCTCCGAGTGGCTGCGCGTTCCCCGTCAGCGGCACGTCGAAGACCATCTTCGCGCGCGTCGAGCGCCACCCGACACAAGACCTCATGCTCGAGGTCGTGGACCTCGCGAGCCCCGTCACGCTCGCGCTCCTCGACGCCTGCGGTGGCGGCGCCGCGGCGTGCGAGCAAGCGGCGCAGGTGCCCTTCCCGCGCGTGCGCATCGGCGCAGGGCCTGCGGGCAGCGGCCAGCTCGTCGCGATCGCAACGCCGACCGACGCCACCCTCCGCGTCCGCACCTCGCTGCTTCCGAGCGATTCCGCACGCGGAACGAACGACTGCGCCGCCCCCGAGCCCCTCGCCCTCGGCGTAGCCAAGCGCGTCGACTTCGCGAGCCTCGCCGCGAGCCTCCCGACCGATTGCAGCGCCACGGGCTTGCGCACGTTCCTCGTCGATGTGCCCCGCGACGGGTCCCTCGTCGTCGACGCCCTCTCGCTCACGGGCCGCGGCAGCGCCTCCGTCGGCCTGCGCTACGAAGCCTGCCGTGACCTCGCCGACGAGATCGCGTGCCGCAACCTCGAGGCCGGCCCCCTCGTCATCCCCTTCGTCGCCGCGGGTCGCTACGTGGTCACGGTCGCGACCACCACCGCACCGAGCGTCGAGCTCCGCGCCACGCTCGGCCCCGCGGGCACGTTCGCCGCGGGTGACTCGTGCTTCACGCCCCTCGTGGTCGCGCCCGGTACGCGCGTTACGGCCTCGTTCGATCAGCGCGCCGACTTCGTGCGCAGCGGCTGCCTCGCGGGAGGCTCGACCCTCGCCTTCCGCGTGGACCTGCCAAGCCCCGCCGACGTGATGCTCGTCGGCCGCGTGCCCGACATCGCGCTCGGCGGCCTCGCGGTCCACGACGCCGCGTGCACCCCCGGAGCTCCGCGCTCGTGCAACCTCGGAAATACCCCGCTGCACGTGGTGCGACGCGCCGAGCCCGCGGGCCCGCTCTTGGTCAGCGTGAGCTCCAACGGAGGAGGCTCCGGATCCCTTGCAGTCTACACGCGCTCGCCTGCAGCCGACGTGCCCGTGAGCGGCGGAGGCACCTGCGCGGGCGCCATCGCGATCCCCGCGGCGGGTGGTCGGTTTTCGGGAGATTCGAGCGCCGAGCCCTCCTCCGTAGGCGCCTCATGCGACACGGGCCTCGCCAACCCGCGAGCCCCCACGCAGCTCTTTCGACTGGATTTGCCCGTACGCCGTCGTGTAGCGATCAGCACGAGCGGCTCGGCCTTCACGACCATCGCGAGCCTCCGCTCCGGTGCCGCATGCCCTGGCCTCGAGGTCCCCGAAGCCTGCAACGTGGGCTTCACGAGCGCGCGGAGCTTCCTCGACCGGGTGCTCGAAGCCGGTACGCACTGGGTCGTCCTCACGGGCTTCGGCGGCGCCAAGGGCGCGTGGAACCTCGACGTCTTTACGACGGCGCCGTAACCGGCGGGCGCGTCGCCAAGGACGTCCATGCCAACGAAAAGCGCGCTAAG
This sequence comes from uncultured delta proteobacterium, assembly GCA_903858055.1. Taxonomy (GTDB): domain Bacteria; phylum Myxococcota_A; class Polyangia; order Polyangiales; family Polyangiaceae; genus CAIQDA01. The sequence goes on along the minus strand of CAIOHM010000323.1, from coordinate 1,397 downwards.
GGCGGCACATGGTCGTCACCCAGCACCACGTGCTCACGTTCGAGAACGTCGCCGCCCATCTCGTCGACGTGGAAGTCCACCTGACCTTCGACGCACCTGCCGGCCGCGTCGTGCTCGCGATGCCCGTATGGACCCCGGGCTCGTACCTCGTGCGCGAGTATGCGCGGCATGTGCAAGAGCTCAGCGCCACGACCGGCGCGCGGGCGAAACTCGTTGCGCGAAAAGAGCGCAAGGACGCTTGGACGATCGACGCGGACCGCTCGAAAGAGATCATCGTGCGCTACCGCCTTTGGTGCCACGAGCTCACGGTGCGCACCAATCACGTGGACCGCACGCATGCCCTTCTCTGCGCGGCCGCGACGTTTCTCTACGTCGAAGGCTCGTCACCGGAGAAGGCCGCCACCTTGGAAATTGTGCCTCGCGAGGGTTGGAGCGTCGTGATTCCGCTTCCGCCGAGCGATGCGACGCCTCGCGCCGGTGGTCGATGCTTTCTCGCAGAAAACCGCGACGCCCTTTACGACACGCCCGTCTCCCTCGGCGTCCTCGATCGTTGCGAGTTTTCCGTTAACGGCATCCCTCACCAATACGCCGTATGGCCACAGGATGCGCTCACGGGAAACGAACTCATGTCGCTCGTGGACGACACGCGCAAGGTCCTTGAGGTGGAGCATCAGCTCTTTGGCACTGCCCCGTACGAACGCTATTCGTTCCTTCTGAACCTCGCTCCGGACGCGCGCGGCGGGCTCGAACACGATCACGCGACCACGCTTCTTGCGAGCCCATTTGCGTGCCGCAAGCGCAAGGACTACCTCGACCTGCTGACGCTCGTCGCCCACGAAGCTTTTCACCTCTGGTCAGTCAAGCGCATCCGGCCGGCGGGTCTTACACCTTACAAGTATGATCGTGAAAACTACACGCGTCTCTTGTGGTGGTTCGAAGGCGGGACGAGCTACTTCGACTGGCGCATCGTGCGACTCGCGAACCTCTGCACCGTGGAGGAGTACTTTGCGCACCTCGCCGAAGAGCTCAATTACGTGGAGCAGACCCCCGGGTGCTTTGTGCAGAGCCTCGAAGAAGCCTCGTTCGACGCGTGGGTGAAGCTTTACAGGCCCGACGCGAACACCGCGAACTCGACCGTCAGCTACTACCGCAAGGGCGAGGTCGTTTGCTTGCTCCTCGACGCGCGCATCCGTGCAGCGACGAACGGCGAAAAGGGCCTCGACGACGTTCAAGGTCGCCTTTGGAGCGATCACGGACGGCTCGCGCGACCCGTGCCCGAAAACGCTTTTCCTGATTATTTCCGCGACATCACCGGCGTCGACCTCACCGGGGATCACGACGCTTGGGTGCGCAAAACCGCGGAGCTCCCGGCGGACGAGGTGCTCGCGGCGCTCGGT
>CAIOHM010000322.1 GCA_903858055.1 uncultured delta proteobacterium | reverse complement strand
TGCGCTGGGCCGCCGAGCGCGTCGCCGCCAAGCGTTTCTAGGGATTTCATGGCCGTTCGCTTCGAGGTGCTCGATGAAGCCGGAGAGCCGCGCGAGGACGCCTGCCTCGTGCTCGACGGCACGCGCATCCTCATCGGCCGCGGCCCTGCCTGCGACGTGCGCCTGCCCGAGGTCTCGGTCTCGCTGCGCCACGCCTCCATCGAGGTGACGGGCGGCCGGCTCCAGCTCCGCGACGAGCGCAGCACGAACGGCACCTTCGTCGGCAAGGAGCGCGTGCGCCCGGTGGCCCCGCTCACCCTCGAGAAGAGCTCCATCGTGCGCGTGGGCCGCGTGCGGCTCCGGGTCACTTCGGGCACGTTCGCCGTCGATCCCGAGCCCTCGATCGCCGCGCGCCAGCTCGCATATTCCCTGGTCGCCGAGGCCCTCACCGCGCACGGTGTCGATGTCACGCCGGTCTTGCGCTGCACGCTCGGCGAAGACGAGCGCACGACCTGGCGCCTCGAGGAAGAGGGGCGCGCCTACCGCGCCGGGCGCGACGAGAACGCGGACTTCGTGCTCACGGACCAAGACTGCTCGCGCGACCAAACGCAGCTCACGCGCCGCGGCGGCATGGTGCTCTTGCGCGACCTCCACTCGAAGAACGCCACCCTCCTCGGCGAGGTCGAAATCTCTGCGAAGCGCGACGTGCCCTGGAAGCACGGCGCCACGCTCACCATGGGGCACAGCACCTTCGTGCTCGACGATCCGCTCGGAAAAGCGCTGGCGACCATCGAAGGCGAGCCCGACCAGATCCTCCCCGACGACGAGAACGTCGACCCGGAGCCGCCGCCCGCCGCCAAGGAGGAGCCGCCCGCGAGCGCGCCGCCCGAGCCCGCGCCGAAGAAGCGCGCCGCACCGCCCGCACCGGCCGCCCCCGAGCTCGCCCCCACGCGCGCCGAGATGGCGATCCTCGTCACCTCGCTCGTGGTCCTGGGCCTGAGCGCCCTCGGCCTCATGCTCGTGCTCCGGCGATGAACCCGCTCCGGCTCGCCTTTCGTGCGTGGATCCTCGCGACGGCGCTCGTCGTGGCCGCCTACGCGCCAAAGGTCTCGGCCGAGCCGCCGGTCTTCGAGGTGCCGGTCGATCGGGGGCCCGTCGAGCTCGCCGGCGAGTGGGAGTTCGTGCCCGGCGCGTTCATCGAGAGCGTCGACCATGGGCTCCCCTCGGTGCGCGCGCGCGTGCCCGCGAGCTGGGACGACCTCGTGCTCCCCGGCGGCGGTCGTGGCGTGGACGTGCGCGCCGGCACCTACCTCGCGCGCCTGCGAGTACCCGCGCACGCCGTCACCGACCGCACGCCGCTCGCCTTGGCTTTTCCTTATCAGATTCATGCTGCTCGGCTCATCGTTCGCAGCGGCCTGGCGCGCTGGGAGGTCTCGAGCGGCACGCCGGCGCTGCGCCCCGAAGACGAGCGCCCGCTGCACCGGCCCGTGCGCCTCGACTTCTCGGCCCAAGGCGAAGGCGAGGTCGATGTCTTCGTTCACGTGAGCTCCCATGTGGAGCGCGTGCGCGGCGGGCTCCGCCGAGCGATCGCGTTTGGTCCGCAGAGCGCCGTCGAGCACGAGCGCCGCACGCTCGAATGGCGCGAGATTTTCCTGGTCGGAACGCTCGGCCTCGCGGCCCTCTACCACGCAGCCCTCGCTCTCCTTCGGCCCCGCGAGCGCGCCCCGCTCTGGTTCGCGCTCCTCGCGGCGGTGATGGCGGTGCGCACGCTGCTCTTCACGAACTTCCTCGAGCTCACGAGCCCGCCGAGCATCGGGTGGCTCACGTCGCAGCAGATCGTCTACTCGACCATCGCGCTGCCGGTCTTCCTCACCCTCCGCTACCTCGACGCGCTCTTCCCGGGCATGGTCGCCCGCGCCGCGCTCCGCGCCTCGGACTTCCTCGGCCTCGCGCTCGCGCTCATCCCGTGGTTCGGCGTGACGGCGACCTTCGCCTTCGTCTCGAACGCCTCACAGCTCTACGCCCTCGTCGCCATCGTCGTGGGCATTGGCAGCCTCGTGCGGCACGCGCTCCGCTCCCGCGACGGCCTCGCCTACGGTGCCCTCCTCGGCTTCGGAACCCTCGCCGCGAGCGCCGTGCGGGACATCGTCGCCGTGCGCATCGGCCAGACCTCCGTGTACTATGCACCCTACGGTCTGCTTGGCTTCATGGTGTCGCAAGCCCTGGTCGTTGCGGGGCAAAACGAGCGCGCGCGCCGGCACACGGAGGACCTCCTCCGCTCGATTTCGAACTTCGTACCGAAGGGCTTCCTCGAGCTCCTCGGCCGCCGCGATCTCTCCGAGGTCCGCCTCGGCGACGCGGTCGAGCGCGACCTCACGGTGCTCTTCGCCGACATCCGCGGCTTCACGAGCATCTCCGAGCGCCTCGGCCCGAACGAGATCTTCGGCCTCCTGAACGAGTGGTTCGGGCGCATCGGGCCTCACGTGCCGGCGCACCGCGGCTTCATCGACAAGTACATCGGCGACGCGATCATGGCTCTTTTTCCAAGATCTCCGAGCGACGCCGTGCGCGCCGCCGTCGCCATGCAGCACGAGGCCGCCTCGGTCCTCGTCGCGCCCACCCAGAGCCGCCTGCGCACCGCCTCGAGCTCCGCCATCGAGGCCGTCTCCTTGCGTCCGCTCGCCATCGGCATCGGGATCCACCGCGGAGGCACCATGCTCGGCACGATCGGCGAGCGTGATCGCTTCGAAGCCACGGTCATCAGCGACGCGGTGAACCTCGCCGCGCGCCTCGAGCAAGCGACGGTCACGCTCGGCGTCCGCGTGCTCGTCTCGGGCGAGGTCGCCGAAGGCCTCGACGCCGATTTGCGAGGCGAATTGCGGGCGCTTGGCGCTTTTCAGGTCGTGGGTCGTCGGCGCCCCATCGAGCTCTTCGAGGTGGTCGAAGCCGACCCCGAAGGCCTCCGGGAACGGAAGGTGGCGTACCGCGCGCGCTTCGAGGCCGCGCGCGCTGCCCTGGTCGAGGGCCGCAACGAAGAGGCGCGCTTGGCGTTCGAGGCGATCGCGCACGAGTCACCGGGCGACGGGGTCGTCGCGTTCTTCCTGCGCGCGCTTGCGGGCGAGGGCGCGCGCGTCGTCGGCGGCGTCGTCGTGCTCCACGAAAAGAGCGGCGCGAGCAGCAAGGCGCGCGGCACTGCCTGAGCCCCGCGAGCGCGGAGCCCAGGAATTCCCCGCGCCGAATCAGTCTTCGCGCGTCTCGACCCGCGGCGGCGTCTCGATGGCGCTCTCGGTCGGCACGTCGACCGGGCGCGTGCGCGGAGCGGCCTTGGCAGGGGCGCGGCGACCGGTGCCGAGCGGGTAGCTCACGGGGAGGCCCCCGAGGTCGACGCTGGCGAGCGCCTCCTCGAGCTCGAGCGCGGTCTTCGGGCGCTCGGAGACGCGCTTCTTGAGGCAGCGCATGATCACCGCGTCGAGCTCCTCGGGGATCGGGAGATCGGGCCGGCGCATGCGCATGTGCGGCGGGATCATACGCTGGAGCAAATCGCGCAAATCACGGCGGTTTGGGCTATTGATGGGGAGCTCGCCCGTGAGC
>CAIOHM010000321.1 GCA_903858055.1 uncultured delta proteobacterium | reverse complement strand
GCCGCCGCCACCGCCGCCGCCGAAGCTGCGACCGCCGCCGCCGCCACCGCCGCCGAAGCTACGGCCACCGCCGCCGCCACCCGCGCCGCCGCGGCGGTCTTCCGCCTCGTTCACGCGGAGGGGACGACCGTCGAGCATCGCACCGTTCATCTGCGCGATTGCGCCCTTCGCGCCCTCTTCCGTCGCCATCGACACGAACGCGAAGCCACGGCTGCGCCCCGTCTCGCGGTCGATCATGAGCTTCACCTCGGCCACTTCGCCGAACTTCGCGAATTCGGCCTGGAGGACGTCCTCGGTGGTGTGGAACGAGAGGTTGCCCACGTAGAGTCGGTTGTTCATCTGACGAATCTTCACTTCCTCGCGGCTTGGCGCTGTGCGCTTGACCATTCCCCGTTCTTCAGCCGCCACCGGACACAGGGGCAGCGAAACTCCGCTGCCGAGACAAACGTAGAAGGGAGAGCGACCGACGAACCTGAGAGGAGCGTGAAGGAGCCTGAACCCGAACCGTTGCGCCGATGTGAATGGCATGCGGCGACGCCGTTCGCAAGAAGATCCGTTGCGCCCGTCGAATCGAGCCCCGCTGCGCGAGGCTCCCCGCACGAAAGGGCGCCGCCGGCCGCACACGCACCGGGTGCCGAGGGTCGGACTTTCGCTCGGCGACGGCGCGCGTCCACCCCTTCGTTGTCGCGTTTTTCGCGCCGAGCGCTCGTTCGCGGTCCCCGCGGGGTTTCGTGGCCGATATGCTCTCGGCATGTCGCTCTCTTCGTCGCTCGCTCCGGGCCTGCTCCTCGCTTCCGGGCAGCTCGGCGACCCGTTCTTCGAGAAATCCGTCGTGGTGTTGGCGCGCCACGACGAGCGAGGGTCCCTGGGCTGGGTCGTCAACGGGCGCCGCTTGGCGAACCTGCGCGACATTTTGAAGGCCTCGGCGCTGGCGGGCGATCTCGACCGCTACGCATCGTCTCCGGCGCTCGATCACCCGGCGCGCTTCGGAGGGCCCGTGGAGCGCGCGAGCGGGTGGGTACTCTACCGGCGCTCGGCGCTCGGCAGCTTCGAAGGCGAGATGCGCATCGGCGAGGACCTCGGCATTACGGCGCACCTCACGGCGCTGCGCGCGCTCCTCGAGAGCGATGCGCCTCGCGATTTTCTCTTTCTCCTCGGGTACGCGGGCTGGGGCCCCGAGCAGCTCGAGAGCGAGGTCGCCGAGGGCGCGTGGCTGCCGGCCACGAAGAACGCCGACCTCCTGTTCACCAAGGACGAGCAGATGTGGCAGCAGGCCTTCGACACCACGCTCGGCGGCGGCGTGGCCGCGTTCACCTCGACGCGCGGCGGGTCCGCGTAACGAGGCGCCAGGCTTCCATGCTCACGATGGCCGCCCCCGCGCAACGCCGCGCCGACGAGGAGACCTAGACGTCGTGTGGTTCGAGTCTTACCAAGACCCTCGCTTCGTGCCCGTTGTCTTCGGGACGACGGCGATCAGCATGGGTGCCTTCGCGCTCTTCGCTGCGCCGATGACCTACGTGGCGTGGCGTGACCCAGAGAGCCTGCGGCGCTTCCGCATCCAGTCGCGGCGACCGCGTGAGCAGAAGCTCGTCCTCGCGTCGCTTCAGCGGTGGCTCGTGAACAACGCGATCCTCACGGCGCTCGTGGTGGTGGCATGGCCGCTCTTGGTGCTCTCGCGCTTGCGCCTCGAGGCCCCGCCGTCGCTCGTGCTCGGCGCCGCGCAGGTGGTCGGACTCATCTACCTCGATGATTTCCTCTACTACGGCGTGCACCGGGCCATGCACGCGCCCTTCCTTTACCGCCACGTGCACAGCGTGCACCACAAGATCCTCACCCCGTGGGCGGTCACGGGACACTACATGCATCCGTTCGAGTTCGTCGTGACCGGGGCGCTCGCGCTCCTGCCCGCGTCGCTCTTCGGCGTGCACGTGCACGTGCTCTGGGCGTGGGTCATTTGGCGCCAATGGGAGGCCACCGAGGGCCACTGCGGCTACGACCTCCCGTGGTCACCGAGCCACCTCTTCCCGGGCTCCGACGGCGCACGCCACCACGACGCGCACCACGCGCGCGTGAAGGGGAATTACGCGGGGTTCTTCGCGTACCTCGACGGCGTCTTTGGCACGTTCGCACGCGGCTACACGCGCGGCGGCAAGCTCAGTTGAGCGGTGCGTCGGCCGCAGGCTTCGCGGCGTCCACCTCGGCCACGACCCCGCGCACGAACGCGTCGAAGGCCATGCGCGCGCCAGGCACGTCGTTCACGTCGTTCGCCACGAGCGCGAAGACGACCGGGCGCCGCCCGTCGGTGCGGAGCACGTAGCCCACGAGGCTCGCCACGTGCTCGAGCGTTCCGGTCTTCGCGCGGACACGGCCGCGGAGCTCGGGCTCGTCGAAGCGTGATCGCAGCGTGCCGTCCACGCCGCCCACGGCGAGCTGCGACACGAACTCCGGGTGAATCGCAGGCTCGCGCCACGCCCAGGCGAGGAGCTTCACGAACTGCGCCGCGCTCACGCGGTTCGCGTCGAAGAGCCCGCTGCCGTTCTTCACGACGAGGCCCTCACCGGCCACGCCCACGCGCGCGAGGAAGCGCTCCACCGCCGACGCCGCGCCTGCGCTGCTCCCCTGCTTGCCCTTCGCCTCGGCGTCGAGGGCGCGGAAGATGGTCTCGGCGTAGGTGTTGTCGCTCTGCTTCCCAACGCGGAAGAGCAGCGAAGCGAGCGGCGCAGAGGCGTGTTCGGCGAGCAAGCGACCCTCGGGACCCGTGCCGATCGCCACGTCGCCGTCGACACGTACGCCCGCACGCACCAGCAGCCGCTTCAGCGCCGAACCTGCGAGGAGCCGTGGATCGTGCGCTCGCTTCACGTAGCGGAGCGTGTGGCTCCCCGGACGGATCGAGCCCGCGACCTTCGCGTGCACCACACTGCCTTCGACGCGCAACGCGAGCTCGGGCTTGTCGCCCTTCGTGCTGTCGCAGCGCACCTCGCCCTCGACGATCGCCGCGCCCTCGGGCTCCACGTGCACCCGCGCCGGTTGGCCTTTTTCACCCGCCTCGATGACGAAGGTCATCGTGTTGCCATCGAGCGAGACCGCGGAGGTGTTGGCACGAAAGGGGGCCCACTCGTCTTCCTGCTGCTCGAACGCCGGCGGCACGAAGGCGTCGTCGAAGAACCCTTGGTCGACGCGCACGCCGCCCTTCACGACCTTCACGCCCTTCTGCACCAAACGCTCGACGAGGTCCGCCACGTCGGCCGTGCTAAAGCTCGGGTCTCCATGACCTCGAAGCACGAGCGGACCTTCGACCACGCCGCCCTCGAGCGACCCGCTGACGGTCGTGAGGAACGTGTGGGCGCCGCCGAGCGTGCCGAGCGCGGCCGCCGCGGTGAGGAGCTTCGCGTTGCTCGCAGGGTTGAGCGCGACCTCGTGCCCGTGCGCGTGGAGCCAGCGATCGCCCTCGAGGTCGAAGACCGCGACGCCGAGGCGACCCTGCGCGAAGATCTTCGCGCCCGCGAGGGTCTGCAGGAGCGGGCTCGCGGCGGGGGGCGGCACGGGAGCCGAGCCTTCGCGCGCCTCTTTGGCCGCGTGGAGCACGGGCTTCGGCGCGGCGTGCTTGCGCGGCTTCGCCTCGACACCGGTGGCGGAGACAACGAGCAGCGCGAGGGCGATCACACGGAGGTCGAGACGCATGGCGACCCCGCACCGTTCCAGCTTCCCGGCGCCGGTGCAAGGCGTGCCCTCGCGCGCGGAGCGATCGTCTCCCTCGCCCTCACGACCGCGGCATGTGCCCGTCACAGCGCCCAGGAAGACGCGACGCGCCCGATCGAGGTCCTCGTCGCCACGCCCGTCGAGACCCTCGATCCGCGCGACTGCTTCGACGTGGTCTCGATGCGCGCGAGCCGCCTCGTGCACGCGGGGCTCTCGCGCGTGGACCCGAAGACCCTCGCGCCGGTACCGCTGGCGGCGCGGGCCTGGCGTTGGCTCGGCCCTACAACGCTCGAGGTCGACCTGCGCGATGACCTGGTTTTTTCCTCGGGTCGACGCTTCACCTCCGAAGACGTCGCCGCCACGTGGCACGCGCTCGCGGCACCGGAGGTCGGTTCGCGGCACCGGCGCCTCGCCGAGCCCATACGCGCGGTCCTCGTCGACGGACCGCACCGCGTGCGCTTCGAGCTGACACACCCGCACGCGACGCTGCTGACGGACCTCGAGCTGCCGATCCTCGCAGCGCCCGAGGCGCACGACCGCACGCGCAGCTGGCGTGACCTCGCCGGCCTCGGCCCCTTCCGCCTCGAGCCGGGGCACGGCGACCGCCTCACGTTCCTCCCGCGTGCGCACGGCGTGCTGCCCGAGCCTGCCCATGCGATCGTCGTGCAGCCCGTGCGCGACGAGAACGCCCGCGTGCTCCGGCTCGCGAGCGGCCGCGGAGACGTAGCCTTCGGCGGCATTTCCACACGGCTTTTCCCTGCCCTCGAGGCGAGCGGCGTGCACGCGCACGAGGCGCCGGGAAGCGGCCTCACCTACCTCCTCCCGCGCGTCGATGCGGGCCCGCTCGCAGACGTCTCGCTCCGTCGCGCGCTCGCGCGCGCCGTCGATCGATCGGCGCTCGTCCATGACTTCCTCGAAGACCACGCGGAGCCTGCGCGGGAGCTCTTCGGCGAAGGCCACTGGGCCCACGCTCGAACGCCCCCCGCGCCGGAGACGGGAACGGCGACGATCCGCGCGCCGCGTGTGGCGCTCCGCCTCTTGGTCTCCACCGACCGTTCACGCCGCATGCTCGCGCGCTTTCTGCAGCAAGACCTCGCCGGGAAGGGCTTCGAGGTCACGCTCGTACCGCTCGAGCTGGGAACGCTCTTCGCCAGGCTTTCGGCTGGTGATTTCGACCTCGCGCTCCTGAACGTGCCCGAGCTCTTCGAGCCGAACGTGCTCCGCGTTTTTCTGCACTCTGCAAGCATTCCGCCGAGCGGCTCGAACCGTGGTCGCGTGCGCGATCCCGAGCTCGATCGTCTCCTCGACCTCGCCGCGAGCGTGCCGGACCGAACCGCGCGGGCGCCGCTCTATGCGGAGGCCGAGGCGCGCATCGTCACGAACGGTTATTGGATCCCCCTGTGGCACGAGCACGTCACGACGCTGACCTCGCCGCGCGCCGCAGCCCTCGAAGTCGGGACGGACGGTCGCTGGCTCGGCCTCGCGTCGCTCCCGTAGGCCGGGTCGTCGCGCCCGAGAACGAGCGCGAGAAAGCGCACCGGTATCTCCGGGCGAACAGGCTACGCTCAGCCCATGAGCCAAAAGCCGCGCAACCCCGCCCATGATCTCCGCGGGGCCGCGCGCCTCGTCGTCGAGGCCACCACGAACGTGACCGAGGTCGTCGAGGCGATGCACACGACGATCGCGGCGGGCCCCTCCGTGCTCGGCCAACCGCTCGAAGCGCCGGCGCGCGCCGTCAACGCGCTCGTTTACGGGAGCATCCGCGGCGTGACGCGCCTCGTGGGAAAAGGCATCGACCTCGCCCTCGCGCAGCTGGAACCGCTCCTCGGTGCGAGCTCACCGAGCACGGAACGCGCAGCCGTCGTCGCGGCGCTGAACGGGGTGCTCGGGGACCACCTCGCCGAGACGGGCAACCCGCTCGCGGTCGACATGCGCCTCTGCCGCGAAGGCCAACCGCTCAGCCTCGACGCTGCTTCGCTGCAATCGGCCATGCCGGGCGCCGGCCGCAACGTGCTCGTGCTGCTCCACGGCCTCTGCATGAACGATCGCTTGTGGGCGCGCAAAGGGCACGACCACGGCGAGGCCCTCGCGAACGAACTCGGCTTCACGCCGGTCTACCTGCACTACAACACGGGCCTGCACATCTCCGTGAACGGCCGCGCCTTCGACGCGATCATGCAAGCGCTCGTCGACGCCTGGCCCGAGCCCATCGACGAGCTCGTGCTCCTCGGCCACAGCATGGGCGGCCTCGTGGCGCGGAGCGCATGCCACTACGGCGAAGCACGACCGGAGGGCTCGTGGCGATCGAAGGTCACGCGCCTCGTTTGCCTGGGGACCCCGCACCACGGCGCGCCGCTCGAACGCGGCGGCAACGTGCTCGAGGTCCTCGCCGGCGTGAGCCGCTACAGCGCGCCGCTTGCGCGCCTCGGCAAGCTGCGG
>CAIOHM010000320.1 GCA_903858055.1 uncultured delta proteobacterium | reverse complement strand
CGTGAGCGTGAGGCGCACGTCGCCCACGGGGGCGAAGGCCGTCACCACGAGCGCGAGCGGTGCCACGACGCTCTTCTTCTCGCCGCCCTCGCTCCACACGGTGCGCATCGAGAGCGAGTCCTTGCCCACGGGGATCGCGATGCCGAGCGCGGGAGCGAGCTCGGCGCCGACGGCTTGCACGGCATCGAAGAGCGCCGCGTCTTCACCGGGCTCGCCGCAGGCGGCCATCCAGTTGGCGCTGAGCTTCACGCGGCCGATGGCGCCCACGTTTGCGGCGCACACGTTCGTGAGCGCTTCGGCCACCGCCAAGCGTGCCGAGGCCGCGGGGTTCAGCACCGCGACCGGTGGGCGCTCGCCCATGGCCATGGCCTCACCGGCATTCACGTCGTGGGCGGTCTGCGTCACTGCGACGTCGGCGCAAGCGACCTGCCACGGGCCCACGAAGGGGTCGCGCGCGACGAGGCCGGTGACCGAGCGGTCTCCGATGGTGAGCAAGAAGCTCTTGTCGGCGACGGTGGGCTGGAGGAGCACGCGGCGAAGCGCCTCGCGACCGTCGATGCTCTTGCCCGTGAAGTCGTCGCCGGGCCGCGCCACGCGCGTCACGTTGCGGGTCATGCGCGGCGGCTTGCCAAGGAGCACCTGCATCGGCATGACGACGGGGTCATCGCCGAGGAGCGCGTCGGTGACGTGGAGGTCGCGCTCCGCCGTGGCGCGCCCGACGACCGCGAACGGGCAGCGCTCGCGCGTGCAGAGGGCCTCGAAGCGCGCGAGGTCCTGCTCGTCGATCGCGAGCACGTAGCGCTCCTGCGCCTCGTTGCACCAGAGCTCGTGCGGCGCGAGGCCGGGCTCGGCGCTGGGCACGGCGCGCAGATCGAAGCGTGCACCGCGCTTCGACTCGTGGACGAGCTCCGGCAGGGCGTTCGAGAGGCCGCCCGCACCGACGTCGTGCACGCTGCGGATCGGGTTCGCGTCGCCGAGCTGCCAGCAGCGGTCGATGACCTCCTGGCAGCGGCGCTCCATTTCGGCGTTGTCGCGCTGCACCGAGGCGAAATCCAGGTCTTCACTCGAAGCGCCGCTCGCGACCGAAGACGCCGCGCCGCCACCGAGGCCGATGAGCATGGCGGGGCCGCCGAGGACGATGACGAGGTTGCCGGGCTCGATGGTGCCCTTCGCGACATGGACCTCGCGGATGTTGCCGAGACCGCCGGCGATCATGATCGGCTTGTGGAAGCCGCGCCACGCGGGCCCGCTCGCCGTGGGTACACGGAGCTCGAAGTCGCGGAAGTACCCGCCGATGTTCGGGCGCCCGAACTCGTTGTTGAACGCCGCCGCGCCGAGCGGTCCGTCGATCATGATCCGCAGCGGATCGACGATGCGCCCCGGCTTGCCCGGGTTCTCGGCCTCCCAAGGGCGCGCGGCGTCCGGGAGGCGGAGGTGGGAGACCGCGAAGCCTGCGAGGCCGGCTTTGGGCTTCGAGCCGCGGCCCGTGGCGCCCTCGTCGCGGATCTCACCGCCCGCGCCGGTGGCGGCACCGGGGAAGGGGCTGATGGCGGTCGGGTGGTTGTGGGTCTCGACCTTCGCGAGGATGTGAATGGGCTCGGTGGTCGCGGCGTAGACCCCGCCTTCGCGCGGGAAGAAGCGCCCGCCGACGGAGCCCGCGATGACCGCAGCGTTGTCCGAGTAGGCCGAGAGCACGCCTTCCGGGCTCGCCTCGGTGCTCTTCTTGATGCGGCCGAAGAGCGACCCCTCTTGCTCGACGCCGTCCACGACGAACGTGGCGTTGAAGATCTTGTGGCGGCAGTGCTCGCTGTTCGCCTGCGCGAACATCATGAGCTCCACGTCGGTCGGGTCGCGCTTCGCCTCGGTGAACGCCTTCACGAGGTAGTCGACTTCGTCTTCCGAGAGCGCGAGGCCCCAGCTCGCGTTCGCCTCTTCGATGGCCGCGCGGCCGCGCGCGAGCAGATCGACGCGCGAGAGCGTGCGCGGCGACGCTTGGACGAAGAGCTTGGCGAGCTCGTCGGTGCTGCGGAGCACGGACTCGGTCATGCGATCGTGCAGCGCGCCCAAGAGGGCTGCCTCGTTCGTCACCGCGCCGCTCGCGGCGTAGACGATGCCGCGCTCGATGCGCCCGAGGTGCCCGAGGCCGCAGCGCGCGAGGATGTCCGTTGCTTTCGACGACCAGGGGCTGATCGTGCCGAGGCGCGGCGTCACCACGAAGACCACTCCGCCGCTCGGAATCTTGCAGGTTGCATCGAACCCGAGGATCGCCTCGAGGCGCTCGCGATCTTCCGCGGAGGCCTTCGCGCCGTGTTCGAGCACGTGCACATGGTGGGCGACGAGGCCCGCGAGGCCGGGGTTCGCGGCCCGGGCGTGCGCCTCGAGCTTCTGGAGGCGCGCGTTCGTGAAAGCGGGGGCACCGGGCAGAACGACCATGGCCGCCCTGTATGGCGAAGAAAGGCGGGGGGCAAGGAGAAGCGGTCTTGCGCGGAGAGGGGCGCTACGCTTGGAAATTTGCTGCCTCTCGTGCGCTCGTTCGGTTGCGGGTGAAACGTGCCCGCGCTCCTGCTACCGCCGGCCTCATGAAGCGCGTGGTTTTGGTCACCGGGGCGACCTCCGGCATTGGCGAAGCGATGGTTCTCGAGTGGGCGTCGCGTGGCGCGCAGGTCGTCGCGGTGGGGCGCCGCAAAGATCGCCTCGAGGCCCTCGAAGCGCGTCTTGGTCGCGAAACGTGCCTCGGCGTCGAGGCCGACGTTTGCGTCGATGGGTCCATGGAGAAGGCCGTCGCGGCCGCGCTCGAAAAGTTCGGCCAGCTCGACGTCGTCGTCGCGAACGCCGGCTTCTCGGTCTCGGGCAACATCACGAGCCTCTCGATCGACGACTTCCACCGCCAGTTCGATACGAACGTCTACGGCGTGATCCGCACGGCGAAAGCCGCGGTTCCCGCGCTTACGGCGACGAAGGGCTCGCTCGCCATCGTCGGCTCCGTCATGGGCTACGTCTCCATGCCCGGCAGCGGCGCCTACGCCGCGAGCAAGTACGCCGTGCGCGCGATCGCCGAGGCTCTCTACGGTGAGCTCGCGCCCAAGGGCATCCGCGTGACGCACGTGGCTCCGGGCTTCGTGGAGAGCGAGATCCGCGAGCGCAAGAACGACGGCACCCTCGTGCCAGGCTCGGACCCGGTGCCCGCCTTTCTCGTGATGAAGCGCGAGGTCGCCGCCAAGCAGATCGCCCGCGCCGTCGACGCCGGAGAGCGCGAGGTCATCGTCACGCTGCACGGCAAGGTAGCCGCTTCGATCGCCCGCCACGCGCCCGAACTCGTGCATCTTGCATTCAAGGCCGGAGCCTCGAAGCTCCGCCACCGAAAGGACGCATGAGCGCCGCGCACGAGGCCGACGAGAAGGAGCCCGCGCGCAACGTGCTCGGGCAGCCGCTCGTGGCCTGTTCGCTCGCGCCGCTCACGGGGTTCTTCCGCGACGGCTGCTGCTCCACGGGGCCGAGCGACGCCGGTCGTCACGTCGTCTGCGCCGTGATGACCGAAGATTTCCTGAACTTCAGCAAGGCCCGCGGGAACGATCTCTCGACGCCGCGCCCCGAGTACCGCTTCCCCGGCCTCCGCCCCGGCGATCGCTGGTGCCTCTGCGCGCTCCGCTGGAAGGAAGCGTTCGAGGCCTCCAAGGCGCCGAAGGTGATCCTCGAGGCCACGCACGAGGCCGCGCTCCGCTACGTGACCCTCGACGATTTGCTTCGTCACGCGGCCGTGCGCGCCGAGGCCTGAGCCTCGTCCTCGGTCCGACCACGCGTACGCCGTGAGCGGAGCTGCCACCGGCCGCGCGTACGTCGAGGTGAACGGCTACGGCCCCGCCGCCGCCGCGCCGAACGTCGCGAGGCAGCGAACCGCGGAGAGGCCGCGCGCTTTCGTGGGGCACGCGCCTGAACTTGGGTAACGTAGGCGCTCGGACACGCCGTGACCGCATGAAAAGTGGCTCGCGCGCAGTCGAGGTGAAACGTTCGTGGCGGACCCCAAGACTTCGAAAAACGCGGCGGCGCGACCCTCCGAGGGGAGCAGCGCCGGGGCTTTCGATCGCGATCGCATCCCGTTTTACCGCGGCCCGTCGGGAGACGGTGAAGCCTCCGCGATGACCGAGCGCCTGAACTCCGCGGCGGCGATGCCACGACGCGGCGCCGTTCAGAAGGCTCCGGGCCGTCTCCTCGATGGGCCAGGCACGCACGCGGCTAGCGCGAGCGACCTCGCGCAACGGGTGGCGTTTCGGAGCCGTGCGAAGCGCGGACTCATCGAGCGATCGACCCTCGAGGTGCTCGAGGAGCGCATCCGCGAGAGCATCCCCTACGTCGACGACTACGATGTCGACCTCGGAGGCCCCAACGGGCTCACGTACGTGAAGCGACGGCCCCTCGTCGTCCGCGGGCAGCTCGTCTCGATTTTGGACGTCTTTCCCGCGGGGGCGCTCGCCGCACTGGAGGAGGGCACGTCCAACCGGCGGGAAGAGCGTGTGACGTTCTTGAGCCGGTTCGCGGATGTCCTTCGCGCGCGTCCCGAGGCCCCGCCGGCTGGCGGTGCCGCAGCAATCTCGCTGCAGCAGCTCCTCGGCGGTGCGGCCAACGTCCGCCTCTACACGCGAGCGATCATCGAAGAGAACAACAGCGCTGCGTTTCGAGCGGCCGTCGTCCTCGCATCGGTCGAGGCGTTCCGTGACGAAATCGAGCTCCTTGACTGGACCTTGCCGAAGCACCTGATCATCGGCGGGCCGTCCGGAGCCGGGAAGACGTTTGCGACCAAGAGCATCCTCCGCGCCCTCATGCGCTACGCCCACTTGGCGCCTGAGCTGACGAGGTCCGTGTACGTCACGGAGCAGGTCGGATCGCGGTCGTCCGGCGCCCATGGGAAGCCAACGCCCGTGCCGTTCATCGTGGGGGTCGACGGCGGCGACGCGCGCGCAACGTCGCAAATCCGCAAGCTCGTCCTCCAGGCGGCGCTGGTCCTTGGGTACGTGGGCATTTCGGATCTTCACGCCAAGACCGCGTCGCTGGACATCAAGCACCAAATCAAGGAGGCGGCGTTTCACACGGCGAGTCGCGTCCACGTCGTCGAGCCGCGAACCTTTGCGAACGTTCTCAACGAGTCGTACGCGAGCGTCGCGCGCGAGCGCGTGCGCGAGCGCGGGATCTTCTGCCTGGTGAACACCCCCGACGACGTCATTCGGTTTCAGGGCGAAGCGCGCGCCTGGTACGACTTCGGGAACAAAGGGCTGAAGGTGGCGGACGAGGTCTCGTTGAACAAGGCCGACATCGGGTGCGAGTCCAAGGAGTACAGTGACGCGAACCTCGACATAGGTAGGAATTTCTCGCGTAACGCGCATGTGAAGTACATGGACGACGCCGTCGCGCGAGGGCGCGTCCCGGTCTCCGTGCTCTTCGACAACCGCGCGAGGCTCGTTGGCGGCGTAGTCGCGTACGAGCTGCCGAACATCGAAATCCACTACGGCCCCTTCCGCTCGCAACGCGGCGTCATCCGCAAGAAGGGAGAATTTGCCGAATTGCCGCCTGCGGTGCGCGCCCTCCTGCATGCCGCGCAATCCGCGCGTCGTCCAACGGTCAGGGCCGGCACCGAACCCGCCCTGGCGCGCGATCCCACCGCGGTCGTGCACGTCCCCGACCAGCAGGTGATCGTGGCGCACGGCTTCGAACCGCACGTCGCCGTCGAGCCGTCCTCGCCGGAGCATGTGGCTCGGCGGGGCTCGACCTCCGAAGAGTTTCTCGTCATGGAGCCCGTTCTCACGACGGTCGCGCTTCCCCCCGGTGAAGCGACGGTCCAGACGAGGAACCACGAAGCGTGGGAGCGTGCGAAGCGAGCGGGGCAGGTCGATGCGAACCTTGTGCACGTGCCGATCGAGGCCACGGGCTACTGCTTTCTGACCGCGGTCGCGACCCATCTGGGGAAGTCCACGCGTGCGCTCATCGACGACCTCGACGCGGCCGCGCGGCGCCTGGGTACGGAGCCTCTGCTTCGTTGGTGCCGCGAGCTCCGGTCGGCAGGGGGCCTCCGAAGAGGGGCCGAAGGAATCGACCCGGCTGCGATCGAGGACGTCCTCGTCGAGGCAGGCCTGGCCGTGGAGATCGTGGACTTCGAGTCACACGCGCCCCAGGTCGTGGTCGTGTCGATCCCGGCGGGGCGTAACGCTTCGAGCGACGCGGTTCGACTCCTCTTTCGCTCGAGGCACTTCGACCTTCTGTTGCCCGAAGACGCTGTGGCCTCGCTCGATCTGTCGGACGACGGAAGCGTGTACGTCGCGAAGGGGTTTCGTGACGCGACGGATCTCGACCGTGACCCGTTCTCGATGGCGCCTCGCGACCGATCCAAACGCTGACGCGCGCGAGTCTCACGAAGGATCGAGGCGCACGAAGCGCAACGCGAGCGACTGCGCGAGCACGCCGAGGGAGCTCGCGGCCATGGCCGCGCCGGCGATCGTTGGGGTCATCGCGACGCCGAAGCCTTCGAAAAGCCCGGCCGCGACCGGGAGCGCGAGCACGTTGTAGACGAGCGCCCACGCGAGGTTGCGGCGCATGGTGCGCACGGTCGCGCGCGCGAGCGCGAGGAAGGTCGCGATGGCGGCGATGTCGTCATGCAGCAAGACCACGTCGCCGGCCGCGCGCGCCACGTCGGTGCCCGAGGCCATGGCGATGGAAACGTCCGCGCTCGCGAGGGCAGGGGCGTCGTTGATGCCGTCGCCGACGAAGAGCACGCGCGCGCCGGGGTGCTTGCCGCGAAGCCCTTCGACGACCGCGCGCTTCTCCTCGGGCGAGAGCCGTGCGTGGATGGCGAGGGCGAGAGGGGCGAGGACGACGCTCGCGTAGCGCGCGTCGTCGCCGGTGAGCACGAGGCTCGTGACGTGCGCGCGGCGGAGCGAATCGACGAGGGCGCGCGCGCCAGGCCTGAGCTCGTCGCCGACGGTGAGCAGACCGAGGAATCGATCGTTCCGTGCGACGGCGATCGCCGTGCCGAGGTCGCTCTCGTGCGCTTCGGAGGGCGCGCGATCGTGGCGCGCGAAGGCGAGGGTTCCCGCGACGATCGTCTCCGTGCCGCGTGTGGCGATCACGCCTTGGCCGGGGACCACGCGGCGTGACCAGTCGGCGGCCTCCGCGCCGGCGACCTGGAGCGCCTTCGCGATCGGGTGATCGAGCCCTGCCTCGGCGATCGCGGCGGCCGCGCGGAGCTCCTCGTCGCTCACGTCCCGCGCGGGGGTGGTGCCAACGATGCGCATGCGCCCCGACGTGAGCGTTCCCGTCTTGTCGAAGCACGCGTGCGTGACGTGCGCGGCGCCCTCGAGCGCCGCGCCGCGCCGGACCAAGAAGCCGAGCTTCGACGCGCGCCCGATGGCGACGGTGAGCGCCGCGGGAATGGCCAGGCCGAGCGCACACGGGCACGCCACGAGCAGCACGTTCGCGCCGTGCAGCAGCGCCGACGGCGCGCCACCCAAGAAGGCCCAAAGCACGGTCACGGCCGCCGCGAGCGCGAGCATCGCGGGGACGAAGGGCCGAATGGCGCGCTCGGCGAGGTTCTCGAGTGTACCCCGTTCAAGCTGCGCCGACTCCGCTGCGTGCAACATGCAACCAACGGTCGTCGCGTCACCCACGCGCTCGATGCGCACCAGGAGCTCGCCGAGGCCGTTGCGCGTGCCGCCGAGCACGAGGGCTCCGGGCGCTTTGGTCACGGGCCGCGCTTCACCGGTGAGCGGCGCTTCGTCGGCGTCGCTCTCGCCCTGCTCGACGATGCCGTCGCCGGGGAAGCTCTCGCCGGCGCGCACGCGCACGCGGTCGCCGGGCAGCAGCTCGCGCGTCGGGACGATCACCGATTCACCCTCGCGGAGCAGGGTGGCGAACGAGGGCAAGAGCGCCGCCAGCGCGGCTTGCGCGACGAGAGTCTCGCCCTTCGCGCGGGCCTCGAGCGCGCGACCGACGAGCAGCGCCGCGATCAGCGTGGGGATCCCGTCGACGTGGTGCTGGCCTTCGAAGCCCCGGAGCGCCAACCATGCGCCTACGCTGAGCAACAGGGCCGCGAGGCTGCCGAGCGTGACGAGGGCGTCCATGCCGGGAGCGCGTGCTTCGAGCTCGCGAACGCCGCGGCGGAAGATGGGCAAGCCGACCGCCACGGAGGCCCCCGCGACGACCGCTTCCACGAAGGGCATCGCACGGTGGGGCACGAGCCCAAAGCCGTGACCGCCCGCGATCATCGCGAACGCTGCGATGCCGGTGGCGAGCGAGGCCCGGAGCGCGAGCGCGCGGACCTCGAGGCGACGCGACGCATGCTCCTCCCGCGTGCGATCCACGAGGGCGACGGGCGCCAGCGGCAGGTTCGCGTCGAAGCCGACGCGCTCGATGGCCTCGACGAACGCGGCGGGGGACACACGCTGCGGATCAAAGCGCACGCTTGCGCGGTGGGCGAGGAGGTTCACGTTCGCCTCGTGCACGCCTTCGAGGGCCGCGAGCGCCGAGGTCACGCGGAGCTGGCACGCGGCGCAGCTCATGCCTTCGATCGGGAAGACGATCTCTTCTTCGTGCGCGGCGTGCGGATCCCCCCCTGCCATGGGCTCAACGGACCGCGTTCGGGAGGCGACTGCGAGCGAAATCGCTGCGTTCCCGTTGCATGAAATTCGCCTTTCGTCGGCCGCACCCTAAAGTGGGTCGATGCCTTTTGCCATGAGCCGTCGCGGCGAGCGAATTGCCTTCCGCGTCGTCGAACCCTCGAAGCCCTCGAAGCTCCTGCCCGTCGTCCTCGTGCAAGGGCTCGGCCTCTCGGGGCGCTTTTGGTTCGACATCCCCGAGCGGATCGCGAACCACCCCACGGAGGGGCGACGTGTCATCGTGGTCGACAACGTCGGCGTGGGGAGCAGCGACCCCGCGAGCGGCTTCCGCAGCATCGCCTCGATGGGCGACGACATCGTCTCCGTGCTCGACGAGGTCGGCGAACCGCACGCCGTGCTCTGCGGCATTTCGATGGGCGGCATGATCTCGCAGGAGGCCGCGCTCCGGCACCCGCGCCGCATCCGCGGGCTCGTGCTCATCGCGACGACCGCAGGCCTCCCCGTGGGCCGATTGCCAGGGCTCAAGGCGCTCCAGGCCCTCGTGCGCCTCCCGTTCGAGCCACGCGACGGCGGGAAGATGTTCGTCTTCCTGCTGCTCCCGCGCGCGCAGTGGGGCCGGGCTCGCGAGATCTTCGCCGACTGGGCCGATGCCTTCCGCGCCGATCGCACGCCGCCCTCCGTGTTCTTCCGTCAGCTCGTGGCGGCGGGGCTCCATTCGACGGGCCGCCGTTTGCGCGAGCTGCGCATCCCCGTGATGGTCATGACGGGTACGGAGGATATCCTCGTGCCGCCGATCAACTCGCGGCGTATTGCGAACCGCGTCCCGAACGCGGACCTCGAGCTCCTCCCCGAGATCGGCCATGCCGTCCCGGTCCTCGATCGCGATGTGGTCGTCCGTGGCCTCGCCGCGCTCGGGCGCCTCGAGGCCGCACAAAAGCCCGAGGTAGAGCCCCGGGCTTCGCGCTTCGCTTCGACGTTTCGCCTGGCGATTCCCAGGCGTGATGCTCACTCCGCGACGTAGATTTCGCCACCGCGCTCGCGGAACTCGTCGGCCTTCTCGCGCATACCCTTCTCGACGTCAGACTGGGCGTCGGCTTCGCTGCGTACGTCTTGCGTAATACGCATGGAGCAGAAGTGCGGGCCGCACATGGAGCAGAAGTGCGCGGTCTTCGCGGCGTCGGCTGGGAGCGTCTCGTCGTGGTACGCGTTGGCCGTCTCGGGGTCGAGCGAGAGCGCGAACTGGTCCTTCCAGCGGAACGCGAAGCGCGCGCGGGAGAGGGCGTCGTCGCGCTCCTGGGCGCCCGGGTGGCCCTTGGCGAGGTCGGCGGCGTGCGCGGCGATCTTGTAGGCGATGACCCCGGCCTTCACGTCGTCGCGGTTCGGAAGACCGAGGTGCTCCTTCGGCGTGACGTAGCAGAGCATCGCGGTGCCGAACCAACCGATCATGG
>CAIOHM010000319.1 GCA_903858055.1 uncultured delta proteobacterium | reverse complement strand
TCCTTGCAGCTTGCACAAGAGGCGCAGAAGACCACCGCCGACGTCATCTGCTTCGCAGGCGTGCACTTCATGGCCGAGACCGCGAAGATCCTGAATCCGTCGCGCATCGTCGTGCTTCCCGATCTCGAGGCCGGTTGCTCCCTCGCAGACGGCTGCCCCGTCGATCGCTTCCGCGCGTGGAAGGCGAAATACCCCGGCGCCATCGTGGTCTCGTACGTGAACTGCACCGCCGAGGTGAAGGCCGAGTCGGACGTCATCGTGACCTCCTCGAACGCCGAGAAGATCGTGCGCGCGCTCCCGGCCGACCGCACGATCCTCTTCGCTCCCGACAAGAACCTCGGGCGCCACGTGGCCAAGCAGACCGGGCGCGACCTCGTGCTGTGGCAAGGCTCGTGCATTGTGCACGAGACCTTCAGCGAGCGGAAGCTCGTGGGTCTCCTCGCCCGGCACCCGGGCGCACAAGTGCTCGCCCACCCGGAGTGCGAGCCGGCGGTGCTCGCCCACGCGCACTTCATTGGTTCGACGACCGCGCTCCTCAAGCACGCGCTCGCGAGCCACGAGAAGACCTTCATCGTCGCGACGGAGCCTGGCATTTTGCACCAGATGAAGAAGGCCGCGCCCGAGAAGGAGTTCATCCCGGCGCCGCCCGAAGCCAACTGCGCGTGCAACGAGTGCCCGCACATGAAGCGCAACACGCTCGAGAAGCTGTACCTCTGCCTCCGCGATCTCTCGCCGCGCCTCGAGATGAGCCCCGAGCTCATCGAGCGCGCGAAGAAGCCGATCACGAAGATGCTCGAGATGAGCTGAGCGCGCGCTACGGGATCGCGGCGTAGGCGACCTTCCCGTTCGGCGAGCGAGGGAGCGCCTCGCCTACGCGGATGCGCACGTGGAGGGGCTGGATGCCGAATTGCGTGGCAAAGTGCTCCGCGATCGCGCTCACGTCGGCTGCGCCTTCGACGACGACGACGAGCTTCTCGGCCCGCTCGACCACCGCCGCGGGCCCGAAGCGTTCGAGCGAGGCTTCGAGGTCGTCGAGGCTGACGCGCACACCGAAGAGCTTCGAGAAGCGCGACGCGCGGCCGCTGATCCACAGGAACCCGTCTTCGTCGAGGCTCCCCAGGTCTCCGGTGCGGAGCTCGCCCCCGAGGAGGTCGCCGCGCGCGAGGTCGGCCCTGCCTTCGGCATAGCCGAGCATGACGGAGGGGCCTCGAAAGACCACCTCGCCGGCCTCGATGTGCAGCGATCCGCCTGGGATTACGCGACCGGCGCTCCCGAGCTTCGCGCGCGCGAACGGTGCGGGCATGACGGCGATGCGTGCGGTGGCCTCGCTCTGCCCGTACATGGAGACGAGCGAGGCCCCGCGCGGCTCGAGGGCGTCGAGGAACTTCGTGGCCAGCGCGCGGTCGAGGCGTCCGCCGGCTTGGGTCATCACGCGGAGCGAGGGGAACGGGAGATCCAAGAAGCCGGTGCGCGCGAGCAGCTGGTAGCCGTAGGGCACCGCGGGCACACTCGTCGCGCCGGCCGACGCGGCGTCGTGCCAAAGGGTCTTGTCCGTGAAGCTCCTCGACGAGAGCGCGACGCTCGCCCCCGCGATCGCGTGCGAATGAACGACCGAGAGTCCGTACGCAAAGGCGAGCGGGATCGGGAGAAGCCCGACGTCGTCCGCGCCGATTCCGAGCGTGGCGACGATCGCCGCGGCGTTCGCGTCGATCGCGGCCGCGGAGAGTCGCACGAAGCGCGGACTCCCGGTCGTGCCGGAGGTCGAGAGCATGATCGCACAGCCCGGCGGAAGCTCCGCGCCCTTGCAGGAGCGCGCCCGCACGCGCACGCCGGCGAGCGTTGCTCCGTCATCAACGACGTCCGCGCGCGCGTCGTCCACCACCAGCTCGGGATCGTACGCCTCTTCCCAGCGCTGAACGGCGTCGGGACGACTGCCCGCGGGCACCAGCATCGACACCCAACCGGCGCGCAACAACGCGAAGTGCGCCACGAGGGTCGGGAGGCTCGTGTGGGCGACGACGAGCGCGAGCCCGCGCGAACGGTGCCTCCCCAGGGCCCGCGCGAAGGCCTCGACCCTCGCATCGAAGGCCGCCGCATCCACCGCGATGCCGCGATCGAGGTCGACGACTCGAAGTGCGGCCCCGGCCAACGCCGAGGGCGGGACCGCTTCGCGGTGCAGCAGCGTCATCCGCCGAATGGGACGGTCTTTGCGGGCGCTTGTCCAGGGGCTTCCGCCGAACGGCGAAACGGCGACACGGCGAGCCGGCCGCCTCAAGGTTCGCGGTAGAACCGCGGCACGCGGCGGCTGATGCCGCAGAAGATTTCCCAGGAAATCTGGCCGCTCCAGCCGGCGAGCTCGTCGGCGCTGATCGTGTCGCGGCCGAGCGGTCCCTCTTGGGTGCCAAGCACGACGACCTCGTCGTGGAGCGTCAGGCCGTCGACGTCGGTCACGTCGACCATGGCCATGTCCATCGAGACCGCACCCACGAGCGGCGCGCGCTTGCCACGCACGAGCACGCTCGCTTTGCCCGTGAGCGCACGGTGGAAGCCGTCCGCGTAGCCCATGGCGATGGTGGCGATGCGCGTGGGCCGCTCGGCGCGCCAGAGGTGCCCGTAGCCTGCCCCCTCGCCCGCCCTCACGTCGCGCAGCGCGATGACCTCGCTGCGCACGCGGAGCACGGGCTTGAGCTCCTCGGTGAGGGTGCTCCCGCTCGCAGTGCGCGGCGAAGCTCCGAAGAGCGCGAGACCGGGCCGTGCCATGTCGTAGAGGCCGATGCCTCGGAGCACGGCGGCGCTGTTGGCCGCATGGCGCAGCTGGGGCTTCACGCCGCGGAGACGGAGCTTGCCGAGGGCCTCCTCGAAGCGAAGCACCTGCTCCTGCGCGTGGCCCGTGGTGTCGGCGTCGGCGCAGGCGAAGTGGGTCATGGCCCCGAAGGCGCGGAGCTCGCTCCGGCCCGCGAGGTCGTCCGCGAAGCTCTCGAGGTCGTCGGGGCGCACACCGAGGCGCGCCATGCCCGTGTCGATCTTCACGTGCACGTCGAGGGGATCGCCGCCGCGAAAACGCGCTGCGCGTGCAAAGGCCTCGAGCTGCTCGGCCTCGTACACGACCGGCATGAGCCCGTGATGGAGCACGTCTTCGTGGTGGTTTCCGTAATACCCACCCATGACGAGAATGGGGGCGCGGATCCCCGCATCGCGGAGCTCGACCGCCTCTTCGACGAGCGCGACGCAGAAGCCCTTCGCACCGGCGCGCTCGAGCGTTCGCGCCACCGCGGGCGCGCCATGCCCGTAGGCGTCGGCCTTCAGCACGGGCCAGAGGGCCGTGGAGCCTGCGTGCTTCGTGAGCACGTGGAAGTTGTGGCGCAGGGCCGCGAGGTTCACCTCGGCGCGCGTGGCCCGCACGGTGTCCGCCGGGGCGGCACGGCGCGGCCTCCGCACGCGCGCGTCGGCTCCGAAGGGTGCCTCCGAGGTGTGGGGCTGCGAGGCGCGGTCCGCTGGAATGGCATCGAGCGAGCCGCTCTCTTTCGGGTCGCGGGACTCCACGGTCATGGCGCTACGATGCCGCTCTGCTCTTCGAACTGCAAGCGGTGGAGGCGCGCGTAGAGGCCCCCGCGCGCGAGCAGCTCGCGGTGTGTGCCACTTTCGGCGATGCGCCCGCGGTGAAAGACCAGGATGCGGTCGGCGTTCTGAATCGTGCTCAGGCGGTGCGCGATGACGAGGCTCGTGCGGCCGCGAAGGAGCTCGTCCGAGGCGCGCTTCAGCTTCGCCTCGGTCTCGGAGTCGACGTTGGCGGTCGCCTCGTCGAGGAGCACGAAGGGCGTGCGCCGAAAGATGGCGCGCGCAAAGGCCAAGAGCTGACGCTCGCCGGCGCTGAAATTCGAGCCCCGCTCCTCGATCACCGCGTCGATGCCACCGGGTCGCGCCTCGACGGACTCGAGCAGGCCCACCACGCGGAGCGCCTCGCGCACGGCCTCGCGGTCGAACGAGGTCGACCCGAGGGCGACGTTCTCCGCGACGGTGCCCGGGAAGAGAACCACGTCTTGCGTGACCACGGCGAAGTGCTGACGCAGGTCACCGGGAGCCACGCGCGCGATGTCCGTGCCGAAGAGCTCGATGCGCCCGCGCGTGACCTCGTAGAGCCGCAGGAGCAGCGAGAGCACCGTAGTCTTCCCCGCCCCGGTCGCACCCACGAGGGCCACGTGCTCCCCAGCGCGCACCTCGAAGCTCACGCCGCGAAGCACCGGACTCTCGGGTTTGTAGGAAAACTCCACGTCGTCGAAGCGCACGGCGACGCCTGCGGGAGCCGGGCTCACGACCTCGCCGGAGCCGGAGGGCTCGAGGTGTTCCACGTCGAGGAACTCGAAGACGCGCTCGGCGCCGCTCAGTGCACTCTGCAAGAGCGTGTAGCGCGAGGCAATCTGGCTCACGGGCTCGAAGAACTGCTTCAGGTACTGCGCGAAGGCGACGACGACGGGAAACGGCACGTCGCCGCCGATGCCGAGGTGACCGACGCCGGCCCACCACAGCACCGCGCCCACGCACACGCTCGCCACCATTTCGATCGCGGCGTCGAGGAGCGCTTCCCAAAAGACGGCGGCCTTGTTCGCGTCGCGGTAGGTGAGGTTGATCTCGTCGAACTCGGCCTCCGCCGCCTCTTCCCGCGCAAACGCCTGAACGACGGCCATGCCGAGCACCTGCTCGTTCAGGTACGCGTTCATGCGCGCGGTCCGCGTTCGGATGGACCGATACGCCTCGCGCGACTTCTTGCGCACCACGTTCACGAGCAGCGCCACCGGCGGGAGCGCCGCGAAGGCGAAGAGCGCCATGCGCCAGTCGAGCACGAGCATGGCCGCCACGATGCCCACGAGGCTCACGAGGTCGCCGATGGCGTTGAGCGCGCCGGAGGCGAAGAGCTCGCCGAGCGCGTCGACGTCGTTCGTGGCGCGCGTGACGAGGCGGCCGATCGGCGTGCCGTCCACGTAGCGGAGCGAGAGCCGCTGCATGCGGAGAAACACGGCGCGGCGCAGATCGCCCATGGCGCCCGCGCCCGCGAGCTGCATCGTGTAGACCTGCACGAAGCCGAGCGTCTGCGCGACGACGAGCAAGAGGGCCATGAGGAGCCCGTGGCGGAAGAGCTTCGTGCCGTCGGCGGCCCCCGCGTCTTCGACAATCGCGGAGAGCACGAGCGGGCGTGCGAGGCCGACGCCGGTGATCACGAGGATGCCTACGAGCGAGAGCACGACGAGCGTCGCGTGCGGCGCCACGAAAGGCCCCATGCGCTTCAGGAGCGACCAGTCGAGGCCCTCTTTGGAGGCCGCCTCCTCGTGGTAAGCGCGGAGCTTGTCGCCCTTCGGACGCGCGGCTTTTTGCGGCACGGCGTGACGTTCGGCGCTCATGGCGACACCTCCGTGCTCGCGAGCTCCGCGAGCTCCTCGGCGATGCGCTGCTCCTCGGCGAAGCGGCGGTAGGGACCCTCGATCGCCACGAGCTCCTCGTGGGTGCCCGCGGCGACGACGCGCCCTTCGTCGAGCACGACGATGCGATCGCAGCGCGAAGCCGCCGCGATGCGATGGGTCACGAGCACGAGGGTCCGGCCGGCCTTGGCGTCGTCGAGCGTGTCGAGGATCGCCGCTTCCGTGCGCGCGTCGACCGCGCTGAACGGATCGTCGAGCACGAGGATCTTCGGTCCCCAGAGGAGCCCACGCGCGAGCGCGATGCGCTGCTTTTGCCCGCCCGAAAGCTGAACGCCCCGCTCCCCGACCACGGTCTCGACGCCGTCCGGGAGGAGCTCCACGTCGCCCGCGACCTGCGCCGCCACGAGCGCCCCATGCACGAGCGCGTCGTTCTCGGGCGCGTCGGGATCGTCCTTCGAGAAGGCCACGTTGCGGTGGACGGTGGTCGAGAAGAGGAAGGCGTCTTGCTGGAGGTACCCGAGGCTCGAGCGCAGCGTACGCAGCGGCCATGCCTCGAGCGGCACGCCGTCGAGAAGCACGGCGCCGGGCGTCGCGGGCACCATACGGGCGAGGGCCTGCGCGAGGGTGCTCTTTCCGCTGCCCGTGCGACCCACGATCGCGAGCGATTTCCCTGCGGGAACGTCGAACGAGACCTCGCTCAAGATTGCGCGCTCACCCATGCGCACCGTGAGGCCGCGCACCGCGAGCTCGCCGCGAACCTCGCGGTCCGCATGCGTGGGGGCGTCGACGATTTCGACCGGCGCGTTGAAGATCTCCGCGAGGCGATCGAAGCCCGCGCGGCCGCGCTGGACGATCGAGACCGCGAAGCCGAGCGCCACCATGGGCCACGCGAGGCGCCCGAGCGCGAACCAGAACGCGAAGAAGTCACCGCTCGAGATGGCGCGCGCCGAGAGCAGCGTCGCGCCGTACCAGAAGAAGACCATGAAGCCGCCGGCGCTCGCGAAGCCCACGGCAGGGCCGAAGAGGCCGCGGAGGCGCGCGTGGGGGAGCGAGGCCTCGATGTACTTGCGGTTCGCCTGGTC
>CAIOHM010000318.1 GCA_903858055.1 uncultured delta proteobacterium | reverse complement strand
GCCCGGGGCATGGCCACGCTCTCGTTCGATCAGCCGATGCACGGGCTCCGCGCGCAGGGCAAGCGCTTCGACGTCGACACGCTCACGTTCAACGTCGCCAACCCGCGTGCCTTCCGCACGACCATGCGCCAAGGAGCACTCGATCTCGTCCAGATCGACGCGCTTCGCGCCTCGCTGCCTGCGCTGCCCCGCGACTTCGCCCCGCTGCCGCTATGCGCGGGGAAGGCACGCGTCTTCGCGCACTCGCAAGGCGGGCTCAGCGCCGCCATGGCCCTCGGAGCGGGCTTCGACCCCGAGCGAACGCTGATCTCGGGCGCGGGTGGCGCGCTCCACGTCACGATCGCCGAGCGCAAGGACCCGGTCGACTTCGCCGGTCTGCTGCGCGTGGCCGCCAAGATTGGTGACGACGAAGCCTTCGACGATCGTCACCCCGTGATGGCGCTCTTGCAGCTCCTCGGCGACGTGTCGGACCCCGCGGTTTATGCGCGGCGCTGGGGCACCGACGGTGCCGTGATGCAGACCGCGGGTCGATTGGATTCGAACACCCCCTACCGCTCTGCGACCGCCCTCGCGGTGATTTCGGGTCAGGTGCTTTTCGGTGAATCGGCATGGGCCTCCGAGCCGCTCGACCTCGCGAGCTCTTTCCCAGGAACGCCGCGGGTGGCAAACCGCCACTTCCTCGAGTTTGGCCCCGGAGCACGAAGCGAAGACGCCTCCCATTGGCTCGTGTTCGAACGCCCGGAGGCGATCGACGCGTCGATGGCGTTCGTGCATACAGGAGTCGTGCGCCGAAACCCCGCCGCGAGCGCACGCTGACGTGCCCGTGAACGCGTTCGTCCCCTTCGCGCGGCCATGATTCGATCCATTGGCGAGCGAGACGCCTCGCGCGCGGGCGAATGAATCTCTTGGTTTCGAGCGTTCGCGCGAAACATTCGTAATTTTTCATGTTGCCAACACGTGAACTTTTGTTGCACCGTGACGACCATGCGAAACGGTGGAAACGTGCAGGCGGCCCTGGCTGGATTGGTTGAAAAGTTCGTCGGCGACGTGCTCGCGCTCGTGCAGCGCGCGGCGGTCGCGGAGGCGGGCTCGCTGAAAGCACCCAAAGTGAGCGGCGCGCGCGCGAAAGCCGTTCGACCCGCAGGCCGTGCGCCGGCCGCGAAGGGTACCGGCAAGCCTGGTCGTCCCCCGAAGCTGTCGGAGGCGGAGCGCCAGAAGCTCGTCGCGAAGGCCCTCAAGGCGATCGCGAAGACCGCCGGCGGAGCGTCGATGAAGGTCGTTCAAGACGCGATCGGCGCGGACACCCCGACGACGAAGCGCCTGCTCCGCGACCTCGTGAAGGCCAACTCGGTGCGCACCGAGGGCAAGACCCGCGCAACCACGTATCACCCGCTCGACGGCGCCGCTTCGTCCGAGTCTTGAGCCTCGCGCACGCGGTCGCGCGCCTCGGCGCCGGCTGCGAGGATCGCCTTTCGCCAAGCCGCGTCGGCCTCGAGCCACGCGGCTTTGACCTTTTCGTGGACCCCTTCCGTGGCGAGGACCTCCGCGAGCAGCGTATGGCGACGATCGAAATGACCCGGCAGGAGCGGCAACGCGCGATGCGCTTCCGGGAGCGGCACGCCGCCGTAAACGCCCGGACCGCCCAAGACCGCGCGCACGAGGTTCAGTTGGCCCTCGACGATGGGTTCGAGGTCGCGCCCTTCGAAGAAGAACCCCACCATCCGATCGCCAAGCATCTTCGTGTAGAGTACACGAAGGCAGCGGCGCACCTCTTCCTCCGAGGTCAGCGCCCAGATCGCGCGCTCAGAACGTGACATCGAGGCGCACGTGATCGCGCACGATGCCGGCGAGCGTGGCGAAGAGCTCGACGGCGTCGTCTTTTTCGTCGACCCAGCGCGTGCCGTCGAAGCGAAAGTGCCAACCGCGCGAGCTCGCCGCGACCCAGACTTGCCGCGTGGGGCGCTGCGTGTTCACGACACAACGCTTGCCTCCCGCGAACGTGATCGTGATGACGTCGCCGCTGCGTTCGCAGTCGACCACGTCCACGTCGAGGTCGCCGAGGGCGAGATCGATGCGCTTGAAGGCCGCTTCGGCGTGGCGGAAGTACTCGGCTTCGTCGTTCATGGTCAGTTCAGCGTGAGGGGGAGACGGAGCTCGAAGGGGGCGATCACCGCGTCGAAGTGCGCGGCGTCGGCGCGCGTGAAGCCGTAGGTGCCGTGCATGGTGCCGCGCGGCGTACGGAGAACGCAGCCGCTCGTGTACTCGAAGCTGTCGCCGGGGTGCAGCCGAGGCTGCTGCCCGACCACGCCCGGACCGCGCACCTCTTCGACGTGCCCGTCCGCGTCGGTGATGATCCAGTGGCGCGTGAGGAGCTGCGCAAAGGCTTCCCCCGCGTTCGCGATGCGCACCGTGTAGGCGAAGACGTAGTGGTGGTCGCGCGGGGAGGACTGTTGCGGGACGTACTTCGAGGTGACTTCGACCCGAATTCCCTGCGTGGTGGCGGTGGACACGCCCTCGTCGGTAGCGAAGTTCCCGCGGGCGTCAAGGCGGGCCTCGACGCGCCGCGCGATCTCCGTAAGATGTCGGCCATGCTCCCGCCTCCCCCGCGCATCTCCGGCAAGGCCCTCGAGGCCCTCAGCAAGGTCGCCAGCCACCGTGTCGGCGCCATGGCCATCAAGCAGATCTTCCGGAAGGACCTCGGCGTCGACCGCCTCGATCGGCTCCCGAACTCGTTCCGCGGGCGCATTCCGCTCGACAATGCCGCGCTCATGGCCCGTGCGCCGCGCAGCGGACACGACGCGCAGCTCGGCGCTCCCGCGTACCAAGGGTGGGCACGCAACGCGGCCTCGCTCACGGCCGACTACGCCGCCCGCAAGCTCGACCCGGTCGCCGTGACCGAGCACGTCATCGCGCAGGCGCGCGCACTCGCCGCGCGTGCCGGAGGCTGCGGCCCCGTGTACGAGTACGCAGAGACCGACGCGCTCAAGGCCGCGCACGCCTCGCGCGATCGCTACGCGAAAGGCTCGCCGCTCGGCGCCCTCGACGGCATCCCCTTCGTCGTGAAGGAGGAGCTCGCGGTGGCAGGCCTCCGTTGCCAGGCCGGCACCTCGGTGAAGGGCGGCGGCGCGGAAGAGCGTGACGCCACGATGGTGCGCATCCTCCGCGAGGCGGGCGCCATCGTGATCGGGAGCACGGCCATGACCGAGTACGGTCTCTCGCCGATCGGCTTCAACCCGAAGCGCCCCATGCCGCGCAACCCGCACGACCCGCGCTGCACCGCCGGCGGCTCCTCCACGGGCACCGGCGTCGCGGTGGGCTGCGGCCTCGTCCCCTTCGGTCTCGGCGCCGACGGCGGCGGATCGATCCGCATCCCGGCCTCCTTCAACGGTGTGTTCGGCCTGAAGCCCACATGGGGGCGCGTGAGCCGCGCGGGCGACGTCTTCGGCGGCACCGTCGAGCACGTAGGCCCCCTCGCCTGCGGCACCGCCGAGCTCGCGGAGGTCCTGGAGATCACCGCGGGGATCGACGGCGCAGACGACCAGACGAAGCTCGCGCCCTTCCCCGCGAGCGGCCAGTGGCGCAGCGCGCTCGGCCGCGGCGTCAAGGGCCTGCGCATCGGCATGTACAAGCACGAGTGGCAGAGCGCCCCCGCGCACATCGCGCAGAAGTGCCGCGAAGCCCTCTCGGCCCTCGAGAGCGCCGGCGCCGAGCTCGTCGAGATCGACGCAGACATCGCGGCGTTCGCGGGCCCCATCGGCGTCGTGAGCATCGGCGGCCCCGCAGCCGCCGACTTGGCGACGTATTACCACGCACAGCCGGAATCGTTCGGCCTCGATTTGCGCATCAGCGTGGCCGCGCTCCTCGAGTTCTCGACCGTGGAGTACCTCGACGCCCAGCGCCTTCGCTCGGGCCTGCGCCTCGAGGTTCAGAGCCACTTCGAGCGCATCGACCTCCTCGCAAGCCCGACGCTCGCGACGACGGCGCCCGAGGTGAGCGACGACGAGATGGCGACGGGCTTCCTCGACGCGCGCCTCGTCGAGGCCATCACGCGCTACACGTTCCTCGCGAACCTGACGGGCCTCCCCGCGGGCAGCGTCCCGGTCGGCACCGACAGCAACGGGCGCCCCATTGGTCTCCAGCTCTGCGGCGACGCGTGGGACGAGGGCACCGTGCTTGCGGCCATGGCCCAGCTCGAGCGCTCGGGCCACGGGCGCGCCATGCGGCCGCAGGTGCAAGCGCAGCAGCTCTGAGAGCGTCGAGGCGCTCCGAGCCTCCTGCCACCCAACGCGAAACCCCGATGCGCCTGCGCGCCTCGGGGTTCTTCTTTGACGCTTCCTCGTCGCAGCGGGGAGTCGAAGTCCACCGCGCCGAGGAGGCCTTGCTAGACGTCCGTGCCCGTCGCCGACGCGTCGGCGCCCTCGAGCTCGGGCCGCACCTTGAAGACCTCTTGCGTCGAGTACTTCACGGCGTCGAGGAGGATCTGCGCGCCCGTGCGGTTCTCGGAGTCGACGACGATCGGTGCCACGAGGTTGACGGTCGCGCCTGCCAAGGCGCTGACATTGAGGACCGCCATGACGGCGAGCACGTCTTCGCGCCCGCTGAGGCCCGCCTGCTTGGCGATGTCGTAGAGATCGAAGTTCGCCATGTCGATCTCGAGCACGTCGAGGCTCACGACCGGGAGCGCGAACCAGGGCGACGTCACGGACTGGAGCCAGCCCACGAGCGCGTTCTCGCGCGTCTGCACCATGACGAAGTGGTGTTCGCCCGGAAACCCAATGATTCCCGCAGGAAACTGGATGAGGTCCGCCTCGTCGATGTCGAGGGTTCCGAAGCGCTCGCTCTCGACGATCATGACCGAACCCCTTCGAAGCCGTTGAATGACGCGCGCACGCTCACGCGTGCTGCCGTCGCCAAGTGCCCGATCGCGACGCCGTTGCGCCGTGAGCTCGTCCGAAAGATGCTGCGCGTACATGGATTCGACTCCGAGAAACGAGAGCGCGTGACTGCGTCTCGTCGGGGGTCCATCAAGAGTCGTTCCATGCGCGGGCGGGACGTTCTCATTCGTGCTCGCAGGAACCTATCAGGCTGACGCCACGCGGAAAAAAAACCGGCCGCTTTCGCAACCGGTTTCCTCGTGGGGGGTTCGTGGGGGCTCCGCGAACGCGGGCCGCATGATCTGCCCCCTCATGTCTTCATGAGGGCGTTCGCCGCCTTCTTGTCGGACTCGCTGAACGCTTCAATCGCGCGCTCGCAGGCCTCGAAGGCGCGGTTGGCCGAGACGATGTCGAGCATCGCCTTCACCGCCGAGACGTTCGATCCTTCGAGCGAGCCGGGCTCGATGCGCACGTTCGTGACGGGCTGCGTGTTGCCTCGAATGTCGAAGTGCAGGTGCCCTTCGCGGAGCAGCACCGCGTTCTCGTCGGGCTTCACGAGCTTGAGCTTGCCCGCCTGGAGGCCGTTCACGAGGATCGATCCGTCGGGCGTGATCTCCGCCTTGCGCGCGTTCGGCGGGACGATGATCGGGCCGCCACCCGCCGAGTT
>CAIOHM010000317.1 GCA_903858055.1 uncultured delta proteobacterium | reverse complement strand
TCGAGGAAGCTCTTCGCAGCCTGGAGCTGCTGCGTGCGGGCGCCCGACGGGACCTTCGTGACGAGGTCGCGCGCGAAGCGGATCGGGAAGTCGACGCGCACGCCGTCGTCGTCGTAGCCGCGCTCGCGCAGCTCGAGGCGCTCGCGGAGAGGGAAGACGTAGCGGAGCACGTCGAAGGGCTTCTCTTCGCCGCGCGTGCGCGACGACACGAGGCGCCGCGAGAGGTCGCGCTCGCGCAGCTGCTCGTGCTTGCCGACGAGGTCCATCTCGACCGGGTCCACGGTCATGGGGTCGAGCTCGATGTCGGGCATGACGCCGACGCCTTGGATCGAGACGTCGCCCGGCTCCGTGAGGTACTGGGCGGTCGTGATCTTGAGCGCCGTCTCGTCGGGCATGTCTTCGAGCACGGCCTGCACGCTGCCCTTGCCGAAGGTGGTGGTGCCAACGATGATCGCTCGATCGTGGTTTTTCAGGGCTCCGGTGACGATCTCCGAGGCGCTCGCCGACTCGCCGTCGACGAGGACGACGAGCGGGTAGTTCGGCTCGGTGCCCTCGCGGCGCGCCGCATGCTCGTCGCGCCCTTCGGCCTTGCCCACGGTCGCGAGGATGGGCCCCTCGTTCACGAACGCGTCGACGACGCGGACCGCTTGGTCGAGGAGGCCTCCGCCGTTGCCGCGCAGATCGAGCACCACTCCCTTCAGCGGGCCTTGGCGCTTCATGTCGTCGAGGGCTTTTTGCATGTCCGCGGCGAGCGAGCCCGCCATGAAGGTCTTGAGGCGCACGTAGCCGACGTTGCCTTCGAGCAGCTTCGACTCGATCGACCGAACGCGAATGACCTCACGCGTGAGCTCGAACGCCTTCGAGCCCTCCCAGCCGTCGGGCCCCTCGCGGTGAATCCACACGGTGACCTTCGTGTTCGGCGCGCCGCGGAGGCGCGAGACGGCCTCGTTCAGTCCGAGGTTCGTCGTCGACTCGTTGTCGATGCGCGTGATGCGGTCGTAGCGGCGAATGCCCGCGCGGTGCGCCGGAGTGCCGGGCATCGGGTTCATGACCGTGAGCAACTGATCGCGGATCGAGATGACGATGCCGAGGCCACCGAACTGGCCTCGGGTCTGGACCTTCATGTCGCGGTGCTGCTCCGGCGTCAGGAGCAGGCTGTGCGGGTCGAGCGTGTGCAGCATGCCGTTCGACGCGGCGTACTCGACCTCGCGCAGGTCGACGTCCGAGCCCTCGAGGGCCTTTTGCAGGAAGCCGAAGATCTCACGGAGGCGCGCGGCGACGTCCCACGGCGCGACCACGTCGTCGATGGGGAAGCTCTTCTCGAGCGAGTCGGCCTTGATGCGCGCGACCGTGTGCCCTTCGTCGTAGGTGACGAGCACTTGGGCGACGTCGCGTTGCACGAAGTCGAGCGCACCGCGCAGCATCTCCTGCGGGCGGACGCGCTTCGGGTCCACGTAGCGCTCGTTGATGGCGCGGAGCACCTCGTTGACGACGCGAAGCTGCGTGAGATCGTAGGGGCCCTTCTTCGCGCCGCGGCCGTTCGCGGCCATCGCCTCTTGCTGAGGAAAGCCGGCCCAGAACGAGGCGCCGGTGCGGAGGCCACGGGCGCTGATGACCGTGGCGGCGGCGGCGGCGGCGAGGACGAGGCTGAAGCGGACCTTCCCGAAAGAGCGCATGGCGCGAGACCATAGCGCGGAACCGGAACGCCCCGAAGTACGCGCTGCGGCGATTCGACGCGACGCGAACCGTGCGCGCTGAGCCGAATCGCTTCCCCTGCTACGGTGCGTGCATGGCGTCGCGTTCCGGTGCAAGTGCCGCAGGAGGCACGAGGCTCATTTTCCTCGGTCTTCTGGCGGGGATCGTCCTCGGTGGCTTCTTGCCGCGCGACACGCACCCGTGGGCCTACGAGCTCTTCCGTTTCCTCTCGAAAGCGTTCCTGAGGCTCGTCAAGAGCGTCGTCGCGCCGATCGTCTTCGCGACGCTCGTCTCGGGCATGGTTCAGGTCAGCTCGGCCGGGTCGCTCGGTCGCCTCGGCGCGCGCGCGCTCGTGTACTTCGAGGTGGTCACCACGATCGCGCTCTTCCTCGGGCTCGGCGTCGCGCATCTCGTCGCGCCCGGCGTGGGGCTCCCGCTCGACCACGCGGCGGTGGGTCCCGTGAAGGCGAGCGCCGCAAAAGGGGGCTGGGAGATCCTTCTTCACGCTTTCCCGGAAAACGCCTTGCGCCATGCGGCCGAGGGTGACGTCCTGCCGCTCGTGGTCTTCGCGACCCTCTTCGCGCTCGCGCTGCGGCGTGCGGGTGAGAAAGGCGCCGCCGTGACCTCGTTCGTCGACGGGCTCGCGCACGTCATGTTTCGCTACACCGAGATCGTGATGGCGTTCACGCCACTCGGCGTCTTCGGCGCCATGGCCTCGAACGTGAGCCACATGGCCGCGGGGCACGGCACCGAGAGCGGTGGATGGAGCGCCGTGGCTCACCTGCTCGGCCGCTACGCCGCGCTCGTCTCGAGCTTGTACGGCGCGCTGGTGGTCTTCGTCGTGTGCGTGCTCGTGCCGATTCTCCTCGTGGCAAGCGTGCCGATTGTCAGGTTTTTCTCAGGTATTCGCGATCCCGTGCTGACGGCGTTCTCGACGGCCTCGAGTGAGGCTGCGCTGCCGAAGCTCCTCGACGCGCTCGTGCGCTTCGGTGTCCCCAAGCCCATCGCGGGTTTCGTGCTGCCCGCGGGCTACTCGTTCAACCTCGACGGCTCGACGCTTTACCTCGCGCTGGCCTCGCTGACGATCGCGCAGGCCTCCGGCGTGCACATGACGCTCGCGGAGGAGCTCGCGATGATGGGCACGTTCATCCTCGCGTCGAAGGGCGTCGCCGGCGTGCCGCGCGCGACCCTCGTGATCATTGCGTCGACGTGCGAGGGCTTTCGCATCCCGGGTGAAGCGGGCGTGGCCATGCTCCTCGCCGTGGACGAGCTCATGGACATGGCGCGCTCGGCGACGAACGTCATCGGCAACGCTACGGCCACGGTCGTGATGGCGCGCTGGGAGGGGGTGCCGGCTTCGAGCTTCGCTCAGGGAGCTGGCGCCGAGAGCGCGACCTCGTAGAACGGCACGCCCTTGCCCTCGCTCGCGAAGCGCAGCGCGCGGCCGTCGCGGGTGAAGGCGATGGCTTCGCCCTGAGGCTCGAGGGGGGCATGCACGACGCAGGGCGGACGCTCGAGCGCTGCGCCAAGAGGCTCGCTCCCGCGCAGCGGGTAGACGAACGCGTGGGTGTACGTGCGGAGCGCCAGCCGTTCGGCGCCAGGCGAAAACGAACCACCCGTGAAGAGGTTCGAGCCGAGCGGTGGCGTGAAGCGCGCGCGTCGTGTGGCGATGCCGCCCGCGAGCGGGACAGCGAAGAGCGAGCTCGGCCCGGTCTTTTCTTTGGTGACGACATAGAGCGCGCCGTCGCGCGGATCCACGAGGAGGCTCTCGGCGTTGTGTGGGCCGTCTTCGTAGCGAAAGCGCGTGGTCGTCACCGCGACCGCTCCGCTCGCGAGCGCTTGCGGCTCGACGAAGCGGTGAATCGCGACCTCACCGCGCCGGACGGCGTTGTCGCCGATGTCCGCGACGAACACGCAACGGTCGTCGCCGCAGGGTCCCGTGGCGATGTCTTCGATGTCGTTTGCTTCGACGCCCGCGAGCGCGATCTCCGCGACGAGGGTGCCGTCGCTCGCGAGCGCGAAGACCCGCGCCGTGTCGCCGCTGTCGTTGTGGCTGTAGAATACACCGGTATGCCGTGCGCTCGACGCGAGGCCGCTCACCTCGACGAGGGCCTCGTGCGCGAGCGTGCCCACGGCGACCGCCGCCTCGGTGCGTGGGCAGGGCGCCCCCGCTTCGTGCACCGGACCGCGCACGATCGAGGGATCGTCGCGCTTCGTGCAGGAGAAGAGGGCGAGCGGCGCGAGGGCGAGCGCGGTCCGAACGGTCGTCATGCTCAGTCGTCGAACATGCCGTGCAGGCCCGAGGTGTCCTCGCCGCCGTGCTGCACCGGTGCCACCGGGAGCCAGACGCGGAAGCTCGCGCCGCCGAGGCTCTCGCTCGTCTCGATGGTGATGCGCCCGCCGTGGTTTTGGACGATCTTCGACGTGATCGCGAGGCCGAGACCGGTGCCTTTGCCCGCCGGCTTCGTCGTGAAGAAGGGCTCGAGGATCTTGGGTCGAATGTGCTTGGGCACGCCCGGTCCGTCGTCGTCGACGAGGATCTCCACGCCTTCGGCCCCGTGGTTCTCCGAGGTTCGGAGCTCGACGCCGATGCGCCCGCAGGATTCGACGCCTTCCGTCTCGCGGCGCTCCTGGAGCGCGTCGATTGCGTTGCCGACGAGGTTCATGATCACCTGGCCGACGTGGCTGCGGTGGCACGTGATCGTCGGCACCTCCGCCGCGTTCATGTGGAGCGCGATGCCACGCGCCTTGCCCTCGAGGATGACGAGCGCCTCGCGCGCCACCGCCGACAGGTCGACGCCAGGCGTGGCGACGTCGTCGAGGCGGCTGTAGTTGCGCATGGCCTGGCTGATTTCGCGGATCTTTTCGCAGCCGGTCTCGATGTCCGTGAGGTGCTCGCGGATCTTTTCGAAGTGCTCGTCGCTGCCGGTCTCCGCGCACTTCTCCTCGAGGTCCATGATCTCGAGGTTCATGAGCTGGGCGCTGCCCGAGATGTAGTTGAGCGGGTTTCCGATCTCGTGCGCGATGCCGGAGACCTGCTGGCCGAGCGAGGCCATCTTCTCGGCTTGCACGAGCTGCTTCTGGGCTTCGTCGAGCTCGGAGACGAGAGCCTCGCGCTCCTTCGCGATCGCGTCGAGGTTGGCCCGCGCGGAGGCATGCTGGAGCTTCAGCTCTTCGTTGGTGCCCTCGAGGCGCACGCGCTCGGCGAGCTCGTCCGCAAGGCGCCGCGATTGACGCGAGACGGTCAGGTGATGCTGAACGCGCGCCTCGAGCTCCATGCGCGAGAAGGGCTTGGTGACGTAGTCGTTCGCGCCGCGCTTGAAGCCCTCGGCCAGGTCTTTTTCCTGGGTCTTCGCGGTCAAGAGGAGGATCGGGAGCGTCTCTTTGTCGAAGTCTTGGCGGATGTCGTCGAGGACCTCGTACCCGCTCTTGCCGGGCATCATGACGTCGCAAAGCACGATGTCGGGCAGGGAGCCGCCGCGGAGCTTCGCGATGGCGTCGACGCCGTCTTCGGCTTGGTCGACCTCGTAGCCGCGCTGCGTGAGCAGCTGGAGGAGCACCTCGCGGTTGATGTGTTCGTCGTCAACGACGAGCACGCGGCCCTTCGCCGTGTCGATGGCCACGCGCGGGGCCGGAGCGGACACCTGCGCCGCACCCACGGGCGCGGGTGCGATCGCGGGGAGCTCGCTGGGGAGCTTCGGGGCCGTGAGGACCGTCGCGCCCGGCGCGCGCTTCGGCGGGGGCGAGAGGACTTGGCGACCCGAGGGCACGACCGACTCGCTGCCCGCGGTCGAGCGCGGCAGCACGACCGTGAAGCGCGAGCCCGTCCCGACTTGGGACTGGACGAAGATCTCGCCGCCGTGGGCCTCGACGAGCTGCTTCGTGACCGCGAGCCCGAGGCCGGTGCCACCGTACTTGCGCGCCGTGCTGCCGTCGCCCTGCTCGAAGGACTCGAAGATGCGGCCCATGGCGTCGGACGAGATGCCGATGCCCGTGTCCGCGACGGTGATGCTCACGCTGCTCTCGGACCAGGTGCTCTCGATCGTGACCGTGCCGCGCTCGGTGAACTTCACCGCGTTGCCGACGAGGTTGAAGAGGATCTGCTGAATGCGGTTCGCGTCGCCGTAGATGGCCGGGCAATCGGTGGTGATCGCGCTCCGAACCTCGACGGGCTTCTTGCCGACGAGCGTCTGCGTGAGGCTCATGACGGTCTCGACGATGGGCGCGAGATCCGTGCGGGTCTTCTGGAGCACCAGCTCGTTTTGCTTCAGCTTCGAGAAGTCGAGGATGTCGTTGACGAGGTTCGCGAGGCGCCGACCGCTCGAGGCGATCATGCGCAGGTTGCCCTTCGTGCGGTCGTCGAGGTGAGGCTCCTCCTCGAGCATTTCGGCGAGGCCGATGATGCCGTTGAGGGGCGTACGCAGCTCGTGGGACGTGTTCGCAAGGAACTCGTCCTTGAGCACGTTCATGCGCTCCTGCTCCTCGAGGGCGCGCTTGGTCGCCTCGAACGTGAGCTTCTCTTGCCGCGCGATTTCGCCTTGGAGGAAGTTGATGCGATCGGCGAGGCCGAACGAGAGCAACACCATCTGCACCGAGGCGCCGAGGAGCCCCGCGTAGTTCGTGAACGCGTTGACCGGGAGGAGGCCCCGCGACATGAGGCTCTGCGTCGCGACACCCACCAGGAAGGCCGACCACGCGATGAGGAAGAATTTCGCGGGACGAAAGCCGCTGCGCGCGAGGAGCGCGCCGACCGTGATGAGGTAGATGCTCCAGAGTGGGATCGCCTCGGTCGCGAGGGTCACGGCGAGGTGGTACCCCCCGAACGCGTGCGCGAGCGGCCCGAGGAGGAGCACGAACATCGCGATCTGGCCCGTGCGGTAGACCCGCGGGTACTCCTGCTCGAGCCCACGCGGCCCCGTGCGCGGGCTCAAGAAGCGGAGCGCGAACCAGAGCCCGGACGCCATCGCGGGGAACATCGAGTCCGGGATGTAGACGTTCGCGAACGTCGGGGATTCGGGGTACAGGTAATACCCCGTCAATCCACGAATCGCGAGGTCGCTGGAGCTGTAGAGCCCGATGAGCATGCAGTAACGCACGAAGTTGAAGTCGCGCGTGCTGAAGAAGACGAAGAGGTTGTAGAGGACGATGAGGATCGCGAAGCCCGCGTAGACGCCGAGGATCGTGCGCTCGTGGGCCTCGGCCTCGACGTACGCGCTCGCCGTGTAGAGCGTGCTCCGCAGGCGCAGCGAACTCTCGGTGCTGACGCGCACCCAGGCGATGGAGAGGCCGGGCTTGGGCACGAAGCGGAACGCGAGCTCGTGGGTCTTCGCGGGGCGCTCGGAGACGCGATGGCGATCACCCGTGACCTGCTCGATGCGCGTGCCGTCGGGCTGCTCGAGGGTGAGGTGCAGGTGGTCGAGGCTCCCGTAGTGGAAGACCAAGAAGACGGGCTCCGGGTGCTCGACCTTCACGTCGATGGGGATGCGGAGCCAGACGTCGTTCTCGCGGAACCCGTAGCTCGGGTTGCCGTCGCTGGGCTCGAAGCGCGCGCCACGCACGTCGTCGACCGTCGTCGCCTGCACCCCCGGCGGTACGATGTAGACTTCGGCGTGGGTCCCAATTTCGCGCTGCTCGAAGGCCGCGTCGACGACCAGAGGCTCG
The DNA here is from genome assembly GCA_903858055.1 of uncultured delta proteobacterium. GTDB lineage: Bacteria > Myxococcota_A > Polyangia > Polyangiales > Polyangiaceae > CAIQDA01. Next base: position 5,022 of record CAIOHM010000317.1, on the reverse strand, counting down.
GCCGCGGCGGCGTGGGTGGAGCGGAGCATGCACACGAGCAGAGCGGCCACGAGCCACCCCCACATGCCCCGCATGCTGCGAACCCCAAGTCCCATCGAACCGACCGTTTCCTCAGAATCGCATGCGACACGGCGGAGCTCGGAATTAAGTGTAGGCCCCATGGAATGACGATCCGTACCGGTATCTTCGGTCACCGTTGCAAGTGCGCGGCGCCTCGGGCACGTTGCGCGCGCCATGCTGGACATTGCCTTCATTCGCCAGAACCAGGACGCCGTCCGCGCCGCCATCGTCAACAAGCGTTGTGACGTCGACCTCGACGCGCTGCTCGAGGCCGACCGTGCCCGCCGTGACGCGCTCCAGACGCTCGAGGCCCAGCGCAGCAAGAAGAACCAGCTCGCCGCGCAGATTCCGAAAGCGCCGAAGGACGAGAAGGCGGCGCTCATCGAAGAGGCCAAGGGTGTGCGCACCGAAATCGAGCGCCTCGAGCCCGAGTTCGCCGCGATTCAAGCGCGCTTCGACGACCTCATGCTGCGTGTGCCCTCGCTGCCGCGCCCCGAGGTCCCCGTGGGTAAGGGCGAGGAAGACAACGTCGAGATTCGAAAGGTCGGCGCGCCGCGCGCCTTCGACTTTCAGCCGAAAGATCACGTCGAGCTCATGGGCTCGCTCGGGCTCATCGACTGGGACGGCCCACGCAACTTCGCAGGCGGGCGCTCCTACGCGTTGAAGGGTGACGGCGCCCTGCTCGAGCTCGCGGTGACGCGCTTGGCCGTCGACGTCTTGCGAAGCCGCGGCCTCGAACTCGTGCTGCCGCCCGTGATCGTGCGGGAGAGCGCGCTCGTGGGCACGGGCTTCTTCCCGCTCGGCAAAGAAGAGACCTACGCGATCCCCGCCGACGAGCTCTTCCTCGTGGGCACGAGCGAGGTGGCCCTCGTCTCCCTTCATGCCAACCAGGTGCTCGAGGCCGCGAAGCTTCCGATTCGCTACGCGGGCCTCTCGCCCTGCTTCCGCCGCGAAGCAGGAGCGCACGGCAAAGACACGAAGGGCGTCTACCGCGTCCACCAGTTCACGAAGGTCGAGCAGGTCGTCTTCTGCGAGCCCAACGAAGAGGCCGCGGAGCGCGAGCACTACCAGCTCCTCTCGAACGCGGAGGCGATCCTCGAAGCCCTGGAGATTCCCTACCGTGTGTGCCTCGCGTGCACCGGCGAGATCGGCCTCGGCCAAACGCGCAAGCACGAGGTCGAGTCCTGGATGCCGGGTCGCAACGCGTACGCCGAGACCCACTCGTGTTCGACGCTCGGCGACTTCCAGGCGCGCCGCTCGAACGTGCGCGTGCGTCAGCCCGACGGCTCGCTCGCCTACGTGTACACGCTGAACAACACGGCGATCGCCAGCCCGCGCATCCTCATTCCGCTCCTCGAGAACCACCAAAACGCCGACGGCTCCGTCACGATCCCGAAGCGACTGGTTCCTTACATGAGCGGCATCGAGGTCTTGCGCCCCAAGGCCTGAGCCGCCCGCGCCGCGCGCGTACGAAAAGCGCCTCCCGCGTTCATTGATCGGGGGAACGCGCCGTATCGCCGTCCATGCGTCTCGTGCCCGTTCCTCCTGACGTCGCGCGGAGAGCCCCGCCGCCGCTCGAGGAGGCGCGAGGGTTTCACGAGCGCTTTGCCGCGTTCGGGGTTCGACGCTGCCCGGTGTTTCGCGCGGAGTTCCTCGACGAGCGCGCGGATCCCTCCGGCGGGACACGCGTGTGGCTCGCGTACGAACACCTGCAGACTACAGGGAGCTTCAAGGTCCGCGGAGCGCTCCTCACGACGGCACGAGCGAAGGAAGATGGCGTGTCCGTCGTCACCGCCTCGGCCGGAAACCACGGCGCCGGCCTCGCGTTCGCGGCCCATCACCTCGGCGTGAGGGCAACGGTCGTCGTTCCGATCACCGCGCCCGGAAAGAAGAAGGACCGCATCGCCCGTTACGGCGCCGAGCTCGTGGAAGTGCACGGCACCTACGACGACGCCGAGGCCTACGCGAAGGACCTCGCGATCGCGAGCGGCGCGCGCTTCGTCTCCCCCTACGACGACGAGCGGGTGGTCATGGGCAACGGAGCGTCGCTCGGCTTCGAGATCGTCGACGCGCTCGACGGCATCCCCGATCGGGTCCTCGCGCCTTTTGGTGGTGGTGGCCTCGCGACCGGCCTCGCATGGGCCTTCGTCGACGCGGGCGAAGAGTGCTTGGGTGAGGTGCGCCGCGTGTACGGCGTCCAGAGCGAGGTGTCCCCCGTGATGGCGAAGTCGCTCGTCGACGGGCGTGCCCTCGAGCGCTTCGTACCTCGCACGCACACGCTCGCAGAAGGCCTCGAGGGCGGAATCTCCCAAGCGGCTTTCGAGCGCGCGCGCGGGGCGATCGCAGGCGTCATGGTCGTGGACGAGACGGCCATCTCGGCGGCCATGAAGTTCGCGAAGGGCGAGCTTCGGCAGACCATCGAAGGGAGCTGCGCGACCGCGCTCGTGCCGATTCTGCGCGGTCTCCCGGCTGGTCTCCGCGGCGGAGACGTGCTCTGCGTCCTCACGGGTCGCAACGTCGACGCGGAGGGCTGGACCTCACTCGCGCCTCCTCCTGCGATCGACGCGCTCGCCGCCGCGCTCTCCTCCTCGAAGCTCCGCCAACCATGAACGAAGCCCGCGTCTCAAAGCCATTCGTTGTCGCCGTTGCAGGCGGTTCTGGTTCGGGAAAAACCACGGTTGCACGAGCCATTGGCACCGCGCTGCCGCCGGGCGCGAGCGTCACGCTCGAGCAAGATCACTACTACCGCGATCGCGCCGAGCTCCCCTTCGAAGAGCGTGTGAAGGTCAACTACGACCACCCCGATGCGATCGAGTTCGAGCTCTTGCAGCACCACGTCGACGAGCTCGTCGCGTCTCGTCCTGTCGATCGACCCAGCTACGACTTCGCGGCCCACGCGCGTCGCTCCGAGCGTGTGCACCTCGACCCGGCGCCGATCATCATCGTCGAAGGGATCCTCGCGCTCACGCTCCCCGAAATGCGCACGCGCTACGACCTCAAGATCTTCGTCGACACGGACGCGGACATTCGCCTCATGCGCCGCATTCGCCGCGACCTCGAAGAGCGCGGCCGATCCTTCGCGCAAGTGCGCGCGCAGTATTACGAGAGCGTGCGGCCCATGCACTTGGCGTTCGTCGAGCCGTCGAAGCGCTTCGCGGACGTGATCGTGCCCGAGGGCGGAACGAACCGCGTCGCGCTGGAGCTCATCTTGAGCCGCCTCCGCGAGCACCTCGCCTCCGCGGGCTGACCGCTGCGCATCGGTTCCGTGTCGGTGCGGCCGCACGGCGCGGGTGACGCTGTCTTCGTCGCGATGCTAGGCTGAGTTCACGAGGGAGCGTTGGTGCAATCCGCGCAAGGGCTGAAGCGAATCGTCGATCATCTGCACCGGGAGCGCTTGCTCTCCGCGGCGCAGGCGAGCGCGGCGATCGCCCACCATCAGCGCAGCGGCGCGCGGATCGAAGAGGTGCTCCTGGAGCTCGCGATCCTCGACGAGCCGGCGCTGCTCCGCGGCCTCGCTACGCTCTACCAAACGCGCTTCGCGAGCACCGAGCGCCTCGCGGCGTTCCGCGTCGACCCAAAGCTCGCCGACCTCGTGCCGCGCAAGTACGCGGAGCAGCACCTCGTCTGCCCCATGACCTTCGACGCGGAGCTTGGCGTGCTCACGGTCGTCTGTCCCGACGCCGACGATGTCGGCATGCTTCACGGGCTGCGCGTGGCGGCCTCGGCCCGCGAGGTGCGCGCGCTCGTGGTGCGCCCCGCAGCGGCGAAGGCGATGCTCGCGCGCGTCTACGCGAACGATCCGCACGCGTTCGCGAACCTCGATCGCGAGACGTACTCGCGCGGTGTGGAGTTTCAGTCGGGCATGTTCACCGGCGAGTCCGTGCGCCCGCCCGGTGTGGAGCGCGCGTACTCGATGCCGCCGCCGACCGTCGAGCGGCCGATGTCCGTGCCTCCGCCGACCGAGCCCTTTCAGACCCCCCGCCCGCGCGTCTCCGAGCGGCCCGGTTCGCCTTCGAACGCCCCGAGCGGCTTCGGCAGCAACCCAGGCATCACCGGATCCATCAGCTCCCTCTCGTCGATCCCCAACTCCACGGCGCTCATTGGCGCGCGTGGTGTCGAGCCCTTCCGTGACGTGCTCGCCCGCGTCGTCGGCTTCTTCGAAGGCCGTGACGGTCAGGCGAACCCCGATCACCCGCAGCACGTGATGCGCGTCGTCCGCGTGCTCGGCGAGCGGTGCACGACGCCGCTCGCGACGCTCCAAGCGGTGGAGGTTGCAGCGCTCATGCACGACCTCGGCAAGAGCGGCGTGGGCCACCTCTCGACCTTCAACGTCGCGCAGTACCCGGAGCACGCCGCCGTCGCGCGGAAGGTGTACGCGAACCCGCTGCGCCTCTTCGAAGGCTCGAAGCTCCCCGTCGACGTAAGCGCGGCGGTGCAGCACCTCTACGAGCGCTTTGACGGCCGGGGCTTTCCGCTCGGCCAGCGCGGCCGGGAAATTCCTATCGGTGCGCGCCTCCTCGCCGTCGCCGATGCCTACGCCGACCTCACGGAGAACCCGACGAACCCGTATCGTCGACGCCTCTCGGCGGAGGAAGCTGCGGGGGTGATCGGGACGCTTCGCGAGACCGTCTTCGACCCCGCGATCGTCGACGCGCTCGCGCAAGCGGTCGTGGCGGGGCCTTCGCGAGCGCTGCTGAGCCCGACGTGGCTCGAGACCCTGGTGCTCGACCCCTCGCCCGACGACGCCCACCTGCTCCGCGTCGCGGCCCTCGAGGCCGGGTTTCGCTTGCGCGTGGTTCACTCGGTCGAGAGTGCGCGGGTCGCCCTCGCCGAGGCGCGCTTCGACTTGCTCCTCGTCGACGCGGACGATGGCCCCTGGGCGCTCCTCGAGGACATCCGGTCGGGAATTGCCGCGCCGAAGCTCCCGTTCGCGGCGGTGGGCCGCAACCTCGAGCGGTCCAC
>CAIOHM010000316.1 GCA_903858055.1 uncultured delta proteobacterium | reverse complement strand
GGCGAATTCGGCTATGAAGCCGCCCATGCGTCGCGTACGCCGTGCGGGTCTTGCGCTCCTGGGTCTCGCCGCAGCGGCGGTCAGCCTCGGCGCGTGCGAGCCCCGCAAAGCGAAGCCGCGCGCGAGCGCCGTGGCCCCCGCGACGGCCAGCGCGCCGACCCCCGCCGCGCCCGAGGGCCCGTCGCAGGTCGTCGTGCCGCTCGAAGTGAAGGGCGGAAAAGCGGCTCTCCCCCCCGCGAAGGTCGCGGGTAGCGGCGAGAGCGATCTCGAGCGCGAAGCCCGCGAAGAGGCGAGCGGGGCCGCGGCCGCGAACGCGCTCGTCTTGGGTTCGAAGATTCCCTCTGCCGCCAACGTGCCTTGGCCCGCGGTGCCGCCGAGCCGATCGGACGCGCTCGGGTCGGCGTTTCGCCCCGTGACGATCGCCGCGGAAGAGCTCCTCGACCTCGCACGCAAGGCGCCCGAGCTCGCGCGCTTCGGTCCCGACTTCGCGCTCTTCACGAAGGAAGACGTGGGCCGCGTGACCAACGTGAACGGCCAGGCGTTTCAGCGCCTCACGTTCACGACGGAGCCCCTCCTCTGGCAGCCCAAACAAGGGCTCTTGCTCTTGGTCGTGCCCTACCGCGGTTCGAAGGGCTCGGTGCTCGCGGCCTACTGGGAGCTCGAGGGCGGTGGCCATCGCCTCGCGGCGGCGTTCGCGCTGAAGGACGAGCCGGTGCCCATGGCGCTCGTGTACGAGTCGCACAAGCGCGAGGAGCTTCACTGGAGCGCGTGCTGGAATTGCCCAGGCGGCCAAGGCGAAGTGCTCGTGAAGGAGGATGGCCGCGTGGTCATTGCGCAGCGCTGATGAGCGCGCCCAAGAAGACCACCGCAGCCCGTGTGCTCGACGGCCACGGCGTGCGCTACGAGCTGAGGCCGTACGAAGTCGACGAGAGCGACCTCTCCGCGCCGACGGTCGCGGCCAAGGTGGGGCTGCCGTGTGCCCAGGTCTTCAAGACGCTCTGCGTGCGCGGCGAGAAGACCGGGGTGCACTTCGCGGTGATCGCCGCGGACCAAGACCTCGATCTGAAAGCGCTCGCGAAGGCGGTCGGCGACAAGAAGATGACCCTGGTCTCGCTCAAGGAGGTGCAGCCGCTCACGGGCTACGTGCGTGGCGGCGTTACGGTCTTCGGTGCGAAGCGCGACTACCCCGTCGTCGTCGACACGACGATGCGCGAGCAGGCCGTCGTGAGCGTGAGCGCGGGGCAGCGTGGTCTCCAAATCTTCCTCGCGCCGGCCGATTACCTGCGTTCGTGCCGGGCCCTCGAGGCGCCCATCGGGCGAGCGGCGACGACCGCGAGCGGCGACGACCACTGAGCCCTGGGGCGTGCTTACCGCCTGGAAAGTTGCTCGCATTTCGTCCGGTTTCTCCCACGTTCTGACGAAGGGATGACGGACGCAGGCGGGGGGAGCAGGTACCTCCACCCTCGATGTCCACCGCCGTGCTGATCAACCTCCGTTCGCGTCGTGGGTCGAAGTCGCTCGAGCGCACCGTGCGCCGGTTCCTGCCCGAGGCGCGACTCGGCCTGACGCGGACCCTCGAGGAGGCGCAGCGCTTTCTCCGCGACCTCTCGGCGGGCCCTGGCGCGGACCTCGTCGTGAGCGGCGGCGGCGACGGCACCGCGATCGGCCTCCTCAACGAGATGCGTCGGCAGGGGACGCCGCTCCCCACGATCGGCCTCGTGCCGCTCGGCACGGGCAACGGCTGGGCGCGCGTGACGGGCTCGCCCTCGTTTCCGCGCGCGATGGAGCGCCTCGCTTCGCACGGAGCTCGGCCGCTCCCGACCAAGCGCTTCTCGCTCGTCGAGGTCGAAGGCACGCTATCGCCGTGGGCCGGCACCGGTTGGGACGCGGAGGTCGTTGCAGACTACCAGCGTGTCATGCACGCGCTCCCGAAGAAGTACGCGGAGTGGTTCGGTGGTTTCCCGGGCTACATGATGTCGCTCTTCGGTCTGACCATCCCCCGCATGATGGTCATGAAGCAGGCCCACGTGCGCCTCGTGAACACGGGGGCCCCCGCTCTGTGGATCGACCCCGCGGGGCGTGCGGTGCCCGTGCCGAACGGCGGCAACGGGGCGGTGCTCTACGAGGGCCCCGTGAGCGTGTGTGGCGCTTCGACGACGACCGAGGTCGGCCTTGGCCTGCGGGCGTTCCCCTTCGCGCACGACGTCCCCGGGCGCATGGGCGTGCGCATCTACGCGGCGCCGACGCTCGAAGGAACACGGAACATCCGCAAAATTTGGCGCGGCGTGCACCCGCTCCCGAAGGACCACCACTGGCTCCTCGACGCCTGCCGCATGGAGTTCGACCGCCCGGTGAACTTCGAGATCGGCGGCGACGTGGTCGGCAAGCGAACGACCGTCGACTTCACGCTCGCGCGTGAGACGGTCGATGTCCTCGACTGGACGCGCATCGCCGCGTGAGCGGTGAGCGGGGCGCGCGTCGGCGGCGCTCCCGTGGACAACGCTTGGGTTCTGCGCGATACGAGCGCGGTGAGTACGAGCGTGAACTCGGGCGCGTCGCGACGTTGGCTCGCGGCGATCGGCGTGGTGGCGCTCGGCGTCGCGAGCGTGCTGCCGTTCTTGCCCGCCGCGCAGGGGCCCTTCCTCTTCGACGATAGCTACCTCATCGGTGGCGACCGCCGCGTGCAGTCGCTGGCGCTCTGGCGCACCTGGTTCACGTCGGGCTTCTGGGACGTCTCGTTCGCCGCCGCGAAGAGCATGCCCCACCTGCAATACTGGAGGCCGCTCGTCACGACTTCGTTCGCGCTCGACGTGTGGCGTGCCGGTGGCCTCGAGCCCTCGGTGCTGCACACGACGAACGCGGCGCTGCAGGTGCTCGTCTCGCTCCTCACCTACCGATGGCTGCGCGCGCTCGCGTTTGGCGCAGGGCCCGCGAGCCTCGGCGCGCTAGCCGCGGCATGGCACCCGGTGAAGGTCGAGTCGGTCGCGTGGATCTCGGGCCGGACGGACCTGCTTTGTGCGGTGGGTGTGCTGCTGGTGCTCGTGGCC
>CAIOHM010000315.1 GCA_903858055.1 uncultured delta proteobacterium | reverse complement strand
GGTCCTCGCGGCGAGCGGCTCTGTCGCGTTCCGGCGCCGCCGTACGGCGACGGACGAGAGCACCGCGGTCGAGTCGATCGCGCGACGCGCCCGCCACTGCGCGTGGGCGCGCGATCGACTAGGCTGTGGTGCGTGCGACGAGGAAAGCGCAGCCTTTGTGCGACCGCGCCGCATCGATCCCAAAGGAATTCATGGCGATCCGCTACACCTTGGACGATCTCACCGCCGCGCGCGACGCGGGCGTGCTCGACGCCGCAACGAGCGAGCGACTGACGCTCTTCCTCGCCCAGCGCGAGCCCCGCGTCGCCGCGACCGAGGCGGGTTCACGCTTCGATGTCGTTCATGTGCTCTGGTACGCCGGCGCGCTCATCGTGCTCGGCGCCATGGGCATGTTCTCGACCACCGCCTTCGGCCTGTGGGGCGACGCGGCGTTGCTCACGACTGCGCTGGTCTACGGCACGCTGTTCCTCGCGGCCGGCGCCTACCTTTGGCGACGCGAGTTGCGCACGCCGGGGGGGCTCCTCGTCACCTGCGCCGTCGGGATGGCGCCGCTGGCGATCTACGCGCTGCAAGCGATCCGCCACCACAGCCCGCTCGACGCGGCCGAGGGCTATCGGAACTTCTACGTGTGGATCAAGTCGAGCTGGCTGCCGATGGAGCTCGGCACGATCGCCGCCGCGCTCGTCGCGTTGCGGTTCTTTCCGTTCCCTTTCCTCACCGTGATCATCGCCTTTTGCCTGTGGTTCATGTCGATGGACCTCACGCCCTGGTGGTTCGGCAGGGACGACTTCTCCTGGGAGCAAGGGGCAAAGGTTTCGATCGCTTTCGGCCTCCTGGTGATGGCGGCCGCGTGGCTCGTCGACCTTCGAAAATGGAAGAACGGCGACTTCGGGTTCTGGCTCCATCTCTTCGGCGCGATGACCTGTTGGGGTGGGCTCGTGTCGCAGGACGCGGGCGAGGAATTCGGTCGGGCCGTGTTTTGCGGGCTGAACGTGGGCCTGGTGGTCTTGTCCGTCTTCCTGATGCGCCGTGTCTATGCGGTGTTCGGCGCGCTCGGCGTGACCATGTACCTGGGGTACCTGGCGTCCGTGGTCTTCGCGACCTCCATCCTCTTTCCGTTCGCGCTCTCGGCCATTGGCGTCGCGCTGATCGGCTTCGGGATGGTCTTTCACAAGCACGGTGCGGCGTGGGGTGCCGCGATCGACGCGAACCTGCCGGCTCGCCTTCGATGGCTCAGGCCCGTGCACGCGCGATCCGCGGGGTGAGCGGCGCCGCCCGACCGTGCTCCCGCGGCTGAGCGTGCCTCCACGCTCCGATGTGCGTGCATTCACGCGCACGCCGCGTGGAACCTCACCTCGCCAGGCGTGCCGACGTCTGGCACTCTCACGCCCGGAGCCCCATGGCCTTCGACGAAGAGATGCCCGAGAGTCGCGAGAGTCACCCGCTCGAGGTGGTGGACGCGACCGCCGTTCGATCGCGGCGTGCGAGCATCGCGCCCCGCGTCGAGGTGCCTCGAGCTCGTGTGCTCCGGGCGCATGCGGGCGAGGTGCTGCTCGTCGTGCTCGGCGTCGGCGCATCGACCGGCGCGTTCCTCTCGATTCGTCGCTCGGAGCGCGCGGCCCTCGTCGCCGAGTTCGAGCGCGAGTCGCAGCGCTCGTTCGATCTCGTCCGTCGCGAGCTCCTCGCCGCGACGGAGGTCGTGGCGGGCTACGCGGGGCACCTCGCCGTTGCGCCGGACGATGGTTGCCGCTCGCGCGCCTACGCCCGCTCCGTGAACGTTGCGAGCCGCATGGAGACCTTCGGCGTGCCCGGCCGCGTTGCGCTGAGCGAAGCCGCCCACGCGGCGCTCGGTGACCGGGTGCCGTGCGAGCACCGCGGTGCCATCTCGATGAAGGGCGTCGGGGAGCGCGCAACGTGGCTCGTCCTTCGCCAAGCGGGTTGAGCGCCGAGGACATCGTCGCCGGATGCGAAGGGCGTGACGCGCATCGGCGAGCGCGCCGTCCGCACGAGGTCCCCCGCGAGGGTCAGCGCGGCACGATCTCGCGACGTTTGCATGAGCGAGGCTTCGCAGGCGCTCGCCGCGAGAACACCGAGGCGTTCGTCGTCTTCGTTGACCGCGCTACAATTCGGCGCGAATGCTCTCGCGGCCGGCAAAATAGAAATAATTGCCAAACCGGCACGTGCCAAGCAGCGCCAAGTTCTCGGGTCGCGGGCGCCACAAACGGTCGAACGGTGTCTCGCCGGTTTCGGTCTCTTCCGGCCGGTACTCGGCGAAGAAGCCCCAGTTGCGCGCGGGAAATCCGTGGACGACCATGTTTTCTTCGGCAAAAAGCTTCTTCATGCCGGCGACCGAATACGATGCGACGTGTCCCCTTCGCGTCGGGTCCAAGTACTCGTAGCCGTGCTCCTTGACGAAATCCGGCTGCGCCGAGTTGAAGAAGTAGAGCGCTCCCGGGTTCGAACGTGACGCCAGCGCCTTCACCATCGTTCTCAAGGCATCGGGGAAGAGGTGCTCGATCACCTCGATGCACACGCCGGCGTCGAACTTCGTCTCGCCACTCGCGATGTCTCCGACGCAGTAACCCGCGTGCTTCGAACGGAACTCCTCGGGCGGCGGAAACGGTTCGATGCCGTGAAATACGTTGGAAATTTCCGGGAGAAGCGCGCTGAGCGAGTCGAGCAACTCACCGCGGCCCGCGCTGATGTCGAGGAAGCTCTTGATCTCGACGCCGCACAACGCGAAGACCTCGCCCGCGCGCTGGAGCGAGCTGCTCCACGAGCGCCGCTGCGTCGACCGAAATTCGCGTCGCCAATAGGTGAGGTCGTACGCGAAGTTCGTCGGCAGCGCCGAGCGCTCGGCGGCGATCGAGCCGCATGCGATGCACTCATGGTAGGGCACGCCCGCTTGGGCGATGGTGAAGACCATCGCGCCGTTTCGACACACCTCACACACGGTCGACGTGGTGCGATCCTCGGAGACGCCCTCGGCCTCGTCCGCAGCGGCCACGCCGTTGCCGCACGGGTCTTCGCAGTCGCTCGCGGGGAGACGGTCATGTGACATCGACGAAACCCTAGCGCTTCCCCCGGCTCGCGTCGCCCGCAATGCGGACCCTCGGTCGTCCCCAGGGCGCCTCGCGCTGGGCGAGGAAGAGCGTCAGCCGCTCGCTCGTCACGGCGTCGATCACGCCTGCGTCGCGCGCAGCGGCGAGATCGTCCAGGGGGTAGCGGTTCGTCATGGGTTTTCTCTTGCGGATCGGCGCGCTCGTGCACGCCGGCGAGACGGTAGCCGACTTTACCGCGCCTCACAGTGTCGGCCGCGCTTCGATTCGAACGCGGGCTGAGGTACACGAAGCAGGCGAGTCCGGTCTCATCGTGTGCGGCTCCGCGCGAACCGATCCCGGCCCGTCAGAGAGAAGGCCCGACCCATGCCCCACCGCCTCATCACCATCGCCATCAGTCACTACTGCGAGAAGGCTCGCTGGGCCCTCGAGCGCGCAGGCATCGCGTACGTGGAGAGTGCACATGTCCCGTTGGCTCACCTGCTCTACACGAAGCCCGCGGGCGGCTCCTCGACGCCGCTCCTCGTGACCCCCACCCGCACGATCACCGAATCGACGGACATCCTGCGGTACGCCGACGAGCAGCTCGACGAGGCGGAGAAGCTCTTTCCGTCAGGGGCCATCGCGGACGAGGTCGTGGCCCTCGAAGATCGCTTCGATGCGCAGCTCGGTCCCGCGGCGCGTGCGTGGGCCTACGCGCACCTGCTCTCCGGCCCGACCGACACGCTGCACGGTCTCCTGACCAATCGCTGCTCGCGCGCCGAGTCCCTCGCGTTTCGCGCGCTCCAGGGCCCCATCGTCACCCTCATGAAGAAGGGCATGCGCATCGGCCCCGAGACCGAGCCATGGGCGCTCGCACGACTCGAGCCGCTCCTGGACGATGTCGATGCGCGCCTCGCCGACGGACGGCCCTACCTGTGCGGGGATCGCTTCACCGCAGCCGACCTCACGTTCGCGAGCCTCGCGGCGCCGATCGTCGATCTCTCGGACGTGCGATCGAGCCCCGTGGCCGACGACGCGCTCCCACGCGGTTTTCGCGAGGGTCGGCGGAGCTTTCGCGCGCGACCAAGCGGCGAGTGGGTGGCGCGCCTCCTCCGCGACGATCGCCCGAAGACGGCGTCACGCGCTGCGGACTGAACGAGCGCTCGGGGTTCTTGCGCAGGACCCACATCGACCTCGTGTCGCTGCGCGCCTGCTCGAGCTCCCCGCGGCCGCGCAGTTCGTTCCAAACGTCACGCCGACAGTGGTCGAGGGCGACGCTCGCGGGACGAAGAGATCCGCCTGAACGCGTCAGGAGTCGCGCATGCGATTCAAGGCGATGATGGAGCGCACATGCCCCTGGAACGAGCGAATCTTCGCGTCGCCGCGCGCGAGAGCCATCTGCACGGCGGCCCAGTCCACAGGATCGTCTTCTCGTGGGGCCCGGGCGCGTTCGTTCACGATTTCGCGTCGCAGATCCGAGACGTGCTTGTCGATCTTGTCGTAGCCAAATTGCTCGAGAACGCTGTGAATCTTGGCGTTGTCATCGCCGTTGCACGTGGATGTACGTGAGTCGATCGGCTGAAGGATGGCCTGCAAGGTCAGCTGCTTGATCTGGCGCTCCGTGAGTGCGGTTACCGCGCCGGTGTTCGGATCCTTGAGCGTGACCGTGGAGCTCGGGAAAGACTTCTCGAGGCCCAGATATTCGCTAAGGTTCTTTCCCAGCGGCGACAAGCAAAGGTGTATTCTGCACTTGTCCGCGCCAGCCTCCATCGCGTGCAGCATTTCGAGGACGCACCAAGAGCGCGTGTAGAGATTCCCCGACAGATACTCGTTGACCTTGCCGGTGCCGCCCTCGCCGAGGGCACCCGCTTTCGCGTCGCGATGATAGAATCCGCCGGGCGTGAAGACGCAGTACATGTCCGTGGCCTGCTCGATGACGGCGGCGAAAGGCCCCTGGTTCACGTCTTCGCCGAGCTGCTCGCCGATCGTTGGTCCCACGTTGTGACGGATGCCGCGTTTGTCCATCGCCGCCTCGTCGTACTGGAAGATCGAAAACGCGCAGACCCAAAATGCGTCGGTGTCCCCGGCGCCTGTGCTCTGAAGTGATGCGAGAAACTGCAGGTAATTCTCGTCCCAAAAGTGCGAGACCATCTTCGTCGTCCGGAGGCCGCCGGGATTGAGGCGCAAGGCGAGCCCCGTTCCGCAGGCCAACGTCATCGGCTTCACGATGGTCTCGACGAGTTTCCGCACCGTCATGTCCGGCGTGAACCCCGGCCCCGTCGTGAGCGCCTTCATCTGGCCGAGCGTGATTCCCCAGTTCTCGGGACCGAATCCTTTTTGCTTCTTTCCGGCGAACGGCATGACGGCCCTCGTTGTTGAACGTGCTTATGGCACGAGGGCCTCACTCCTAGCAGGGTCGAGAAAAGAGGGCGCTATTGACGCATCCGCGGGCACCTTTCCCGCGGTCTCTTCCCCTCGCACGTCTTCGCGCACGGCCCCCGCGAGACCGAGCGCGTGACGAGCATCTTGGCGCTGCGCATCCTTGTCCTCCGTTCCGGTTCGCTCTTCGCAAACCGAATCCTGAGCGAAACGAGGGATGCACGCTTCTTTTCAGGCCCCGAAGGTACCCACGGTTAGGTCTGCGGAGGACCGCTCGTGCGCGCTCCGTGCGCGGCGACGCGGCAGGGCACGCCCGCGGGGTTCGCGCTTGACGGCGACCCGTGAGCACGGCACTCCTGCGCGCATGAACTCCGTCCGCCGGAATCGCCGCGCCGCCGCTCTCGTCTCCGTCGCCCTCGGTGCTGCGTGCGCGAGCGCGTGCAGCGACTCGGGCTCCGCTTCGGAGCCAGCGGTCGACGCGTCGACGGTCGTGGACGCGGGCGGATCGGCTTCGAGCGACGCGAATGCTCCCGCGTTCGATGCCGCGAGCGCAACCGACTCGGCGGCGGGCGATGCCGGCGCTCCGACGACCGACGCCTCGATCCCAAGCGACGCCGCGCCCGTCGATGCGGCTCCGCCTTCCGCAGATGCGGGCCTCCGCTGCACCGCCGCGGCCACGGACGACGGCACCGCGGAAGCTTCGACGCTCGCAGCGCGCAACATCAGCTGCCATTTCCGTTCCAATCAGGTGGGCTGGGAGGGGGCAGCGGCCTACTGCGCGGGCTTTGGCAGCGGGTGGCGCTTGGCTTCGAAGGGTGTCGCGCTCAAGATCGCGTCGAATCCCGAGGTGTGCCGCATCGCCGTGTCCGCGCCGTGGCACTCGTGGACGAGCACCTGCGCCGGAGGGAACCTCGCGTGGACCGTCCAGTCGAACGGCAACAGCGGCCCGAGTAGCACGACCGGCGGCACCATCGGCGTCGGCGTGCTCTGCGTGCGGAACCCCTGACGGCACCAGGCAACGGTCGGCCTCCCGTGTGCGGCGCGCCCGTTCGGACGCGCAACCGCGCCACGCTCGAGCCGTGCCCCCCCGGATGGCTCGCACGGGCCTAACGGCTGCGGACGCGCGCTGACCTCGAGCGCGCCTCCTTCGCCCCCGCTCGTTCCCGCACGAAAGTGTCGGAGCGGCGGGGGCGAGTCGTTTCGTGTCCCTGAGGACGCGGACCGCGGCGCTTCGCTCGGCGTCGAACCGGCAGCACGACAGCGGGTGAACCTCTTGAAACTTCGAGCCCGGGCTCGACGCTTTCCGTCACGGTGGCGCTTCAAGACCCGTTTACCGCCCCCGCGCCCAGGCCTACGCGCGGACGCCAATACCCGAAGCGCGCGAGCGTTCGAGCCTCGCGGCCACACAGCCCGTCTCGTGGCCTCTCTTTTTGCGTGCGAGGCTGCGTTGAATCGTGCTTTGAGTTTGAACGCATGTTGAGACCGAAACAGACGGCCGCGACCCTCGCGTTGGCGCTCGCCATGGCGTCGCCCGCGGCGGCAGACAACGCGACGGCGAACAAAGCGCTGGGCGCGGCGGGGAAAGCGCAGAGCGCGCTCGAGGCGGCAGGAGTCGTGAAGCGGTCGGTCCCCATGGGCGCGGCCCTGGGCGTGCTCGCGGCGCCACTTTGCTTCGAGGTCGTGCGAGGTCCGGTCGGCGCCATCGACGGGAGCGGCATCTTCCGCGGAGTCTGCTCGGTGATGATCCCGTTCGGGCTCGTGACCTACGCACTTTTGCCGCTCATTCCCTACGAGGCGCCCGAGCCGAGCGGTGCCACGGTGCACCACGTCGACGTGAGCGCGTACCTGCTCGACTTCAACACGAAGTCGGCGCTCACGGGCTCCGTTGCGCGCGCCCCGGTCGGCGGCCTCTTCGGCAACATGGGCTACGACTTCGGGTACACGTACATTCACCCGACGAACGGTGCCCTCGCGTAGGGGCACGGCACGTGGCAGCAGACCAGCCTCGCCACCTCGAACTACCTCATCGTCTCGAACTCGTTCCTCAAGCTCGACGCGCAGGTCGGCTTCGATTTCATTCGCTACCTTTCGGGCGGCAGCGCGGAGAGCGCGTGGTCGAAGCACACGGCGTTCGTGCGCGTCGGCCCTTCGCTCTTTCACGATTGGATCTACTCGCGCGACGTCGGCAACCAGAAGGAAGCGGCGAACGTCGACAACCCGCTGAACAACGTCGTGCCGCTCGTCACGGGCCTGGGTTACGAGATGGCGGGCGAGGCCGAGTTCCGCTTTCCCGAAGTGGGCGGCTGGTCCATGGGCGGCGTGCACTTCGCCTTCGAGCGCGGCGTGTACCCCTCCATCAATTTCCCCGCGCTCAACCCGCGCGACGGCGCCTTCGTGGCGATGGTCGGCTTCGACGAGCTGCGCAAGGGCAGCACCTACACGTGGCAGCGCATGAAGCTCGAGCTCGAGCTCCCGCTCGACTTCAGCCGCGCGGGCGGCGTGTTCCTCGGCGGTCAGCTCGCGAGCTTCGAGAACAACGAGGGCAGCGGCGTCGACAACCGCGGCTTCTCCATCGACTACCGGTTCGCGTTCCAATGAGCATGCCCCGAACGTCCCTCCGCCGTATCGCTTCTGCCGCGGTCGCCTGTGCGGCGCTCGCCGCGTGCTACTCCGTTGAGCCGCTGCCGAACGACTGTGGCGACGGGACGATGTCCATCGTCACGTTCACGGGCCGCTCGGACGGCGACGAGGCGATCCGCACGTGCGTCGACATTCACGTGGCCTCGCGCCGGGACGCCACGCGCACGTCGCCAGGCCGCGACGACTCGTTCGCGGTCTCGCAGCCAAACGTGATCCCGTGGACGAACGTGACCTTCGAAGAGGCCGTGACCGCGTGCGGCCGCGCGGGGAAGTTCCTGTGTGACGTCACGGCCGAGAAGATCATCGGCCCCACGCCGCGAAACTCGAGCATGGGAAGCGACCCGTGGATCTTCGACGCGGCCACGATCACGAAGCTCCGCGCCACGGGCCCCGAGACCTCGGTGCCGCACCGCTTCGACGCCGTCCTCCCGGCGGATGCGCTGGTGAACGCCGGGACCCCCCAGTACCCCGACACTTCCGGCTCCGTTGCGGTGTGGGGCTCGTCGCCGGAGGCCTTCGACAAGTCGCAGGACCCGCGCATCCCGCTCGTGATCGGGCGCATCCGCGGCGACGCCGTTCAGAGCGGCTACCTCGTGCAGAGCCCCGTGCTCGATGCATCCTACAAGCACCCGCTCCTCGGGTTCCGCTGCTGCATCAACGCGAAGATGCGCTCCGCCTTCGGGCCCATCGCACCCAACGAGAAGTACCTCCGCGCGCAGGAAGACAATGTCTCTATCGAAGGTCGCTAACGCCACGCGGCTCCGCGCTGCGGCGGCCCTGCCTCTCCTCGCGCTCCTCCTCGCGTGCGGCGAGAAGGAGTGGGAAGAGAAGTCCGGAACGCTCGAGCTCTACGCGAGCCCCTTGCCGCCGGTCGCGGGGCAAGCGCTCACGCTCGGGGTGCTTGGCACGAACGTGGGCCCGGTGGATGTCTTCCAAGGGGAGCAGCGGATCGCGACCCTCGTGAACGTCGACACCACGAAGCGCGTGGATCTCCAGGTGATCGCCGTCTCGAGCGCGGTGCCGAAGGCCGTGGCCGTCGCCTACGATTTCAAGCGCCTCGAGGCGCAGGCGGCGCCGTTCACGACGCAACCGAGCGTCCCCGACGGCGGCCTCGTCGACGCAGGCCCGCGGGATGCGGGCGCGGTGGATGCGAGCCCCGTCGACGCTGCGCCGCCTTTCGTCGAAGACTGCCCGGGGCTCGTGTCCCTCGCGTCGCCCACCGCGTGCAACCCCGAGACCGTCGACACGATCGCGGTCGACGTGCGCAACGATCGCCCGAACACCGTGGCCATCCGTGTGTACGCCGCGCCCGACGGCGGCACGTGCCTCCGGGTCGCCGGGACCGCCCTCTTCAACGGGAACCAGCAGATGCGCGCCGAGTTGCAGCGCGGCGCGACCGTCGAGTTCGTCGATCGGGGCGCGACGACCGCGTTCCGCACCGTGCGACTCCCGTCGCAGGGTCCCTGCGCGATCCGCCTCTCGCCCTGATTCGTAGAACCTCACCCGTCCAAGGAACCCACCGCCATGACCCGCACGACCACGTTCGCCCTCGCTGCTGCCTCGCTCGCCCTCGGCGGCTGCTTCGGCGGCACCGTCTACGTGAAGCGCGACGACGGCGTGACCGTCTCGACGGACCGCGATTTCGGCAGTCGCGGCGAGAAGAAGGTCGTGAACCCGCTCGTGATTGATCGCGCGATTCAGCTTCGCGGGCTCAAGATTCCCCCGCCCAACGGCTACGTGGCGGGCCGCTCGCAGTCGATCCTCGACGAGGGGTTCTGCCGCATCCAGTGGCCCGCGGTCGGCGGCATGGCCTACGTCGTCGTGAAGGGCAACGTGCTCACGGTGCAGGCGCACGACCCCGGTTCGTTCTTCGGCCCGTTGCCGAAGCGCGAATACACGATCGAGGGCGTCGAAGGGGCATTCCAGTGCCTCGGCCCGGACGG
>CAIOHM010000314.1 GCA_903858055.1 uncultured delta proteobacterium | reverse complement strand
CGGCCCAGATCGCCGAGGAGGTCACGCACGCCGGCCACCGGGCGAAACGCGGAGGTCCACGGCACCGCGAGCTTGCCCGCCGTGAACTCCACCACGAGCACCTGCAGGCCCAAGGCCACGAACGAGCGCTCTTCCGCGAGCACCGCCGCGAACGCCATGGCGACGGTCGCGAGCGCCACGGCCACGACCACGCGGCCGCTCTCCGCGAGCGGAGCCTGACGCTGCACGGGGGCGATCATGATCGCGCGCTCAGGGTGTGACCGAAGAAGCGGCTGCGCACGGCACACCTTCACCCAAAGGTGACGAGCTTCGCGTTGGCTTCCACCGTGGCGCCCACGGCCACATGCACCGCTTGAACGACGCCGGGGCCCTTGGCCTTCACTTCGTTCTCCATCTTCATGGCCTCGACCACGAGGAGCGCTTGGCCCGCGGCGACCTCTTGGCCAGCCTCGATGAGGACCTTCACCACGCGGCCCGGCATGGGGGCCTTCACGAGCTTCTCGGCGCTGCCCGCCGCGCCGCCGCCGGCCTTCGCCTCGAGGCGCTCGCGCTCGGTCTCGAGCTTCACCGCCGCACGCACGCCGCGCGTGATGACGCCGCGCTCGTTGCCTGCGCCGTCGTTCACGAGGTCGACGACCTTTCCGTCGACCACGTAGGTCGTGCGCCCGCCCTGCTCGAAGACCTCGACCGTGAGCGTGCGCTCACCGACCCGCACCGGGATCTCCGAGGAGGTGGTCGAACCGACGTCGTCGATGACACGCTCGGCGCGGTTGGCAGGTCCGGGGAAGGCCACGAAGGTGCGCATGCCGTTCCTCTTGCCACGTTCCGCGATGCGGTGAAAGACCCGCGCGAGGCGCGCCGGATCACGGGAGGAAGTCGCAGGAGCCGCGCGCCAAGCAGCCGTGCGAGCCGGGGCGCGTGAGGTACGGGAGATCCGTGCCGCCCGTCGCGACGAAGCGCGCCATGAGGTTTTCGAGGTAGCGCACGTCGTCGAAGCGCTTGCACGGGTCCGGGGCGATCCACGAGTGTTGGCCCGTGGGGTTCACGAGCGCGCCGAGGTGCGCTGCGAGCGGGACCCCGCCAACCCAGCCCTCCGCATCCGTGTAGAATGCCTTCGATTGGCTGCGGGGGCGGTAGGCGCGCACGAGGCCTTCGTCGCCGACGACCTCTTGCGTGAGGTCGCGCGCGAGGCGCAGCGGGTAGACCGGCGACTGCTGCGCGTAGCCGGCGCTCCCTTCGTCGAGGTAGTCCGGGTCGTAGAGCATGCGCGCGCACGTGCGCGGGTCCACGTCCGGCGCGGCACCGCACACCTCGGAGCTCACGCGGTTCACGCTGCAGGAAGGTCCGGCCGGCGTTCGACCGAGGCGGCTCACCCCCTCGACGACGCCCTTGTCGACGAGCACCTGATCGGGCGTCTTTCCCCACACCATTTTCAGCGAAGACGGCACGGCCCACGGCAGGAACTCGGGCTGCCGCGCGGCGTCGGAGGTGGGCACGAAAGGAATGAGCCCCGCAACCCGTGCAAAGTGCACGCTCGTCGCGACGTTCACGTAGCCGTCGCCGAGCGTGGCAATGTTGAGGAGCGCACGCTTCGCCATGGGGCGGCCGTTCGGTCCGGCGAAGGGCTCGATCGCGTAGCCGCGCGCGTAGTTCACCGGGTCGGCCGCGTCGACCACGTGCTGCGTGAGGTTCATGAGTCGGCGGAACTCGGGGGTCTGGCGCCGGAGGCCGTAGCCCTCCTGCGGCGCGACGAGGCCCGACCCGACCGCGTAGAGCGTACCGCGGAACTGCTGGCATCCACTCGCGTTCGCGCAGGTCGGCGCTTCGCCTCGCACGGCGCGGAGCTGCGTGGCCGAGACCTCCCACGTGCTCACGGTGGCGAGCTTGGAGGCGCCAGGCGCGACCGCGCAGGACCCGTAGGAGAGCACCGCGTCGGGTGCTGCGTAGAGGTCCACGCGCAGCGCATCGCCCACGCTCGCAGGCACGGGGATCCGGCCGTGACCCGCCGCGTCGATGCGACCACAGCGCACCTCGCCGTTGCGTGCGTTCGTCAGCACGAGCGTCCGCCCTTGGCGAGCGCTCGCGAGGCATGCGACCTCGAGCTCGCGCGGCGTCAGGAGGTCGTTCACGAGTAGGCGCAGCGACCACTCGCCCGCCTTGCAGCGCGTCTCGGGGGACGCCGACGAGACGCCACGCTCCTCCGCCGGCACGACGATCACGAGCGGCGAGAGGATCTGCCCAAGCACCGCGTCGACGATGCCGTGCGAGCGCGCGGCCACGTCACCGAAGCCCGCCGCGCCCGAGACGGGGATCGCGACCTTCACGTTTGGGTCGAGCGCGCCGACGATCTGCGTGACGATGCCGCCGAACGACTGCCCTGCGACCGCGTGCGGCGCCGAGGGCCCCGCGAGGTCGACGACGCCGTTTCCGTCGAAATCGCCGAGCAAGCTCGTCGCCGCGCCGCCCACGTAGGGACTCGGGGCGAGCGCTCGCCCGTCGAAGGCGCGCAGCACGCGGAAGAACTGGAGCTCGTCGACGACGCTCTGGCGCAGCATGTCGCGCGTGTGGAACGCGTGGGTGCTCCAGAGGTCGTAACCCGAGTCGCGCACGCCGTCACCGTCGAGGTCCCGCGCGCGCGTGGTCTCGAGGGCTTTCACGAGGGGGGCGAGGCACGAGTCGGCGAGCAGCGACTTGGCGAGCGAGGCGTCGGTCCCGTCGAGCGGGAGCCCGTGCCCCGGCATGTCGATCGCCGCGAGCGCGACGCCCTGCTGCGCCATCGCGCCTGCGTGGAAGAGGAGCTCCTCGGCGAAGAGCCCCGTGCCGTGGTTCCAAAGCGCGACGGGGAAAGGTTGCCTGGCGCGCGCCGTCTCCTTCGGCACGGCGATCCAAAACTTCACCCGCTCCGGCGTGATGGAGGCCGTTCCGTCGCGGAAATTCGCTTTGAAATGCGACGTCGGATCGACGACCGCGGGGTCGCCCACGAGCTGCGGCGAGGCGAACGTGCCCACGACGAAATGGTCCACGTTGCCGAGCGCCGTGAGGATCGCGTCGAGCTGCGGCCCCTTGAAGCCGAAGACCTGCTCCACGATGGTTCGCGCCGAGCGCGAGAAGTCTTCGAAGCGCATCGCGTAGGGCCGCGAGGCGAGCCCGCGGCACTCGGGCAGCGTCTCCCACCCGGCCGGGTTCGCGGAGTTGACGTTCTTCCCGGCGAGGGGGAAGAGCTTCGCGTCGGGCGGGTAGCGATCGCCGAGCCACGCAAAGGGTCCCGTACCCGTGAGGCCGTCGCGCAAGAGCCGCAGGTCCTCGGTCTGCGGCGCGGTCGTGAAGGTCCACGCGAACGCGACGCGCGCGAGCCCCGTACCCGCGATGTCGCCGAAGAATCGCGTGAGCCGCCCGTCACCGAGGATCGCCGCGAGGCGG
Source organism: uncultured delta proteobacterium (assembly GCA_903858055.1). Classification (GTDB taxonomy): domain Bacteria; phylum Myxococcota_A; class Polyangia; order Polyangiales; family Polyangiaceae; genus CAIQDA01. The sequence continues at coordinate 14,604 of CAIOHM010000314.1, read as the reverse complement.
TCGATCGAGGTGCGCTGGAGCGCGTGGTAGACGTGCGGGAACGGAGAGCGCACGGGCTGACCGAGGCCGTCGACGAGGCGGTCGGTGAGCACCACGGCGTACTCGCGCTTCTCGCGGAGCGGCAGCGTCGGGCGCAGCACGAGCGTGTCCGACTCGCGCTCGTACCATGTCAATACGTCGTCGATACCCGGTATTCCGTTCGCACCGATCCGCGTGTTCGGCTTGTCGAGGACGCCGTCGAAGTCCGTGTCGAGGGCCGGGTCGTAGGGCGAGCGGCCGCGCCCGGGGGCTTCGTCGACGGTCTCGAAGATCAGGTTTTGCTCGGTCGCCCGCGGATCGCCGGGCCAGAAGAGGGTCGGGTTCGAGACCGTGAGCGGGAAGTGACCGTGGTCGACCTCGAGGAGCGCGGGCGCACCGGTCTCGAGGTCCACGACGTAGACCGCGTCGTCGCGCAGATCGTAGCCGGCGTGGCGAGCCGCGAAGGCTTCGAGGTCGAGGACCGCTTCCTCGCTCGGCAACGCGGACGGGCGCTCGAACTGCACGGAGATGGGGGCGTTCGTTCCCCACCCTTCGAGCTCGCTGAACCCGCGGCGCGCCTCACGCTCGATCTCGGAGTGGCCCGTGAGCGTGGCGTTGATGCGGCGCCCCGTGCGGCTCGTGGGATCGGGGAACGTCGCCGTGTCGTTCGGGAGCGGGATGAGCGGCAAGGGTCGCGCCGTGATGTCGTAGGTCACGCGCGGCCCGCCGCCGGCCGGCGCGAGGCCACGGAGATCCGGTGCGTCGCCGCCGCTGCACGCAGCGAGGAATGTCGCGGCGACGAGCGCGGCGAAGGAGGAGGTGCGGCGCAGCCTGCGCGAGGAGTCGACCATGGTGTGCATCCTCCTCAGAACTGAAGACCGGCGCGCCCCTCGAGGAGCCACGGCGGAGCGATGGTGTTGCCCTTCGCGTCGGCGAAGGCCGTGCCCGGCGCGAGCACCGCACCTTGAAAGCCGAGCTGCGGCACGATACCCGAGCTCGCAACCCAGCGTTTTTCCAATCCAAAGTCGAGTTCGACGCCGAGATCGCGGCCGCGCGGTGCGCCGCCCTGGTAGTTTGCGTACGCGCCCGTCGAGGCGAGGCGGTAGGGGTCGACCACGTCCGAGGTCGCCTGCGCGACGAGGAGTCCGAAGGCGAGATCGACGCTCGCGTCGGGGCGGAACACGAACGTCGGGTTCACGTAGCTCGCGCCGGTGACCGCGCCGTTCGTGGGGAGGAGATCGATGCCTGGAATCGGACGCGACTCGGCCACGAGGTAAGGGTCCTGGATCGCGGTCGCGGCGCGCGCGGTCTGAAAGCGCAGGATCTCGTCGAAGAGCAGGCGGCCCACGCGGTGGTTCGGGTCGAACGAGAAGCGCGTTTGCGTTGCGGCAAAGGGATCGGCCTGACCGCTCGCGTAGCCGTACTCGAGCTTCGCGACCCAGCGCGCGCGCGTCCGCAATCCCTCTTGCGCGACCGAACCCGCCTGCAAGCCCACCTCCGCGAGTACGCCGAGGCCGCGGATCGACGTTCGCCTCCCCTCACGGAGCTGCTGCGCCGTTCGCGGGAAGTCGCTCGTGGCGTCCGTGAAGGCCACCTCCGCGCCGAAGAACGCGTCGAGCTCGGGCAGCGGGCGCGCCACCGCACGCAGGTACGCGTCGGTCACGACGGCCTCGAGGCGATCGGTGTAACTTGCAACACCGGGCACGCTGGTGCGCTCGTTCGCCTGGCGCCGCATCGCCGCGTAGGCCCCCGCCTCGAGCGTCGTGCCTTGCCAGAGCATCGCGACCACACCCTGCACGGTGTGATCGCCGCGCGACTCGCTCGCGAAGGTGTCGCGGCGCACGAGGTCGCCCGCGACCGCGAGCACGAACGGAGACTCGCGCCCAAACGGCTTCGTCGCGAAGCCGATGCGGTCGCTGATCGTGCCTTTGCGGTAGTCGCCGAAGAGAGGTCGATGATCGCCGTCGTTCGCGACGAGCCCGAGGCCCCAGTGGCTCGGCTGACGGCCCACGCGCAGGAGCCCCACCGGTGTGAGCCACTCGAGGTAGAGCCAGCGAAGCTCCGCGGCGCCGATCGAGTCGAACGCATCGCGCGGGGTGTTGTCGCTCTTCACGTCTTGCGTGAGCCCTCCCACCACGAGCCCGCCGAAGACATCGGTCTGGGTCACGACGCGGAGGTTCTTGCCCACTTGGAGCGTCGGGCGCAGGCGCAGCCATTGCGTGCCGTAGCCTCGTTGACCGAGCGGCTGCTTCGTTGCCCCCGGGTTTGCGTTTGCGTAGCTCGGCGTGGCGTCGAGGGAGAGGGGTGCGAGCATGGTGCCGCGCAGCTGCAGCTCGCCGTGACCGAGAAGCCGCACGAGATCGTCTTCGGGCGGCGCATCGAGGAGGCGCGCATCGTCGTCGCGGCGTGTGAGCAGCGTTGCGACAGAGAGACCGTCGGACCTACCTTGCGCGACGGTCGCCTCGTGCGCCCGTGCGTCGAACACAGCCGTGGAAAGCACGGAGAAACTCGACGCGATGAGCAGACGCTTTCTCTGCACCGCCGACGCTCTGCTCGTGCGCATCATTTTCGCTCCATCTCCTGCGTTCCGACCCAACCGCGACGGAGCCTCGGTACCGTGAATCTCCCGCGCATTCAAATGGCGGTGCGCTACATTCCCGTCACCGCGAGGTCGTCTCGCGGGCACGCCATGACCGCCGCAGCACCACGACGCCGATCTTCGAAGCGCACCACGCGAGCCAAGAAGGCTCCCGCGCGCTCCGATCGCACGCTCACCGACCTCACCGTCGTCGAGCTCGAGCCCACGCGCTTGCGCTCCGTGGCGAGCGTCGTTCGCCCCTTCGAGCTCCCGCCGCTGCGCGCGAGCAGCATCTTGCCCGTGCTCCTCGGTGCGCTGCCGCACGCCGTGATCGTCGTCGATCGCGAGGGGCAGGTCGTCCGCTGGAACACGAAGGCGTCCCGCCTCTTCGGCTGGCGTCGCCGCGACGTCGTGGGTCGCGCGATCCCGTTCCTCATCGACGACGAAGACGAGACCGCGCGCGAGCACTGGGTGCTCGCCACGCGAGGGCGCCGCTACCAAGGGCTCGAGCTTCGCGTGCGCCGTCGTGACGACCGCCTCGTGATCATCGAGCTCCACGCGTCGCCGATCCTCGACGAGGCCAACGCGCACGTGGGCACCGTGCTCGTCGCCGTCGACGTGACCGTCCTGCGCCGCCAGCGTGCGCAGCTCGAGGCCACCGATCGCATGGCGAGCGTGGGCATGCTCACTTCGGCGATCACGCAAGAGATCGCGACGCCGCTCACCAACTCGCTCGCGAACCTCGACTTCGCGCTCAAGTCGTTGGCGGAGGCCGAACAGCAGCTGCCCGCCTCCACGTTCGCGACCATCCGCGACGCCCTCGAGGAGGCGCTCTCGAGCGCTCAGCAGGTCGACCGCATCACGATGGACGTGCGCATGCTCGCCCAGCAGCAAGCCGCGGCCCCCGGCCAGACCGACGTCGTGAAGGCCCTCGACTCGGCGCTGAACCTCGCGCGGCTCACGCTCCGCGAGCGCGCGCGCCTCGTGCGGCGCTACGATCAGGTGCCACTCGTCGCGAGCGACGAAGGCAAGCTCTCGCGCCTCTTCGTGAACCTCGTCGTCCACGCCGTCGAGTCGATCCCCCCGGGTCGCCCCGGCGAAAACACCGTCTCCGTGGCCGTCGAGAGCTCGGGCCTCGGCACGCTGCGGGTGCGCATCACGGACACGGGCCTCGGCATGAGCGACGAGCAGCTCGAACTCCTCGCCGAGCCCATCGACTCCCCCAAGGCCGCGGATCTCGGCCTCGGTCTCTTCATCGCGCGGCGCATCGCCCACTCGATCGGCGCGGCCTTGCGCTTCGACAGCATCGAGGGCGAAGGGACGACCTGCACCGTCGAGCTCCCGATCGCCGAGCCCACGCCCTCGGACTGGGCCCTCCGCGGCGTCTGAAGGCTCGCGCGCGGCACACCGACGCTCGCTCGCGCCGCGAGCATTGGCGACGACTCCCTGGTAGCTTCCTCACCATGCGGAACGACTGGAGCGCCCCCTTTGGTTCGTCGCTTGGCCCGGCCACGCGCGGACTCCTCGTCGCGGTCGGCGTCGTGGGGATCCTCGGTGCCCTGAGCGCCCAAGGCTCGGGCTCGGCGTTCTCGCTCCTCGCATGCGTCCACGATCGCGTGCTGCACGGCGAGCTCTGGCGCCTCGTCACCGCGTCGCTCCTTACGGCGCCACAGCTCACGCACCTGCTCTTCACGTTGCTTGGATTCTACATCTTTGCCCCGAGCATCGAGTACCGCTGGGGCACGCGACGCTTCGTCTCGTTCCTGCTCCAAGTCTCGGTCCTCGCGTTCGGCTTCGAGACCCTCGTGAGCGCCCTCGTGCCCCGCTTCGGGTCGGGCGTGAACTACGGCCCCGGGCTCTTGCTCTCGGCCCTCACGGTGGCTTGGGGGCGCGAGAACCCGCGCGCCGAGATTCGCCTGTTCTTCGTGCTGCCCGTGAAGGGCTCCGCGATGGTCTGGGTGACCGTGGGCTTCGCGCTCTTGGGGCTCGTGTACCCCGGTGACGTGCCCGAGGGCTCGCTCGGCATCTTGGTGGCGTCGGTGCTCGGCGTGGCGCTCGCGGGCTCGCCTTCCCCGCTGCGGCGCAGCTGGCTTCAGTTCAAGCTCCGCTGGCTCGCGGCGCGAGGCAAGCGCGTGGCCATGCCCGAGGCACCACGCGCGACCAAACGCAACGTCGCCCACCTGCGCGCGATTCCCGGCGGCCGTGATGACGACGACGACGACGTGAAGCGCGGCCCAGGTGGGCGCTGGTTGAACTGACAGCGAGCGCCCGCTCAGCGCGAGCGGCGACGACGCGCGAAGGGCACGAGCGCGAGGAGGAGCGCGAGCGGCGAGAGCTTCGCGGCGCGCACGGTGCTGCACGCGCAACCGCCGTCTGCCGTGGTCCCACCGTCGCTCGCGCCACCGTCCACGTTCGACGAACCTGCGTCGGCCGTGGTGCCGGCGTCTTCGGTGCTCGGCGCTCCGCCATCGCTCACCGGAGGAAGACCCGCGTCGGTGCTCGTGCCGCCGCCCGCGTCCACGGGCGCAGGGGCCCCCGCGTCCACCGCAGGCGAGCCGCCGCACGCGGGGCGATCGACCACGGAGGTGCCTTCGAGGGCGGTGTCGGCGCTGAGCGCGCTCGGAGCGAAGAGCGCCGCCGCCTCGGCGTTCCCGCGGAGCTTCCACTCGAGGTACGCGACCATGTACTTGCGGATGTTGTCGCGGTTCGCGGTCTTTGCCGCACCGCCGCAGAACGTGCCGCAGAGGGCGCGCGCGTCGTCTTCTCCGTCGCAGTGGGTGGAGGCCTTGACGCCGATGCGCACGAAGGGCCCGGTGCCGGTCGATGCGTAGGCCGACCAACCGAGCTGGTTGTTGCACGCGGACGGCGCCGTGAAGAAGCTCAGCACGGGCGAGCAGATCGAGGGCATCGCGGTCGCGCCCTGGTTGTTGTTGTCGACCGGGTCGAGGAGCACGAGGAGCGTAGGGGCCAGCGTCTTCGCCGCGAGCGTCGAGGCCAGGCCACCGGCGCTGAAGCCCTCGTAGACGATTTTCGTCTTGTCGATCTTCGCCGCGAGCTGCGGGAAGAGGCTCGCGTTCGTCGCGTTCTGGGCGATCGTGCGGATGTTCGCGCTCCACACGGCCTGATCGGGCTGGAGCGGGTTGGGCATCCCGGGGACGATCACGACGTAGCCGTAGCTCGCGATGTGCCGGGCCCAGCCCATCTGATTCACGCGCCCGGCGGACCAGCCGTGCGTGGCCACCACGAGCGGGTACTGGCCTGCGGCCGTGGGCGCGATCACGCTGATGTCGCTGTTGCCGGGCAGAAAGCCCGTGGGCGGCGCGGCTTCGGTGAACGCCACGGGGCCCGGCTGCGCGAAGTTCGCGGCGAGGGCGGACGACGAGGCGAGGAGGCCAGCGAGGAAGGCGGAGGACGTGATGGAGCGACGGAGCATGAGGAACCTCTTGGCGCGGAATCATGAACGCGGACCGCGGCGCGCGCAGTAAAAAAGCTGACGCGAGCGCAATGTTTCGCATACGAACGGACTCTTCCCAGGCGGCTCGAACGGCCGATTCCTTCGGACCCACGAATCCGGTGAGGCCGCGCGACCTCGCGTGCGCTACACGCGAAGCGTGAGCATTCCACCCTTCGACCCGTTCGCGCCGGAGAGCCCCGCGACACCGGTGGTCGTCGAGGTGCCCCACGCCGGCGTTTGGATCCCCCCCGCCTGGGCCGATCCCCTGCGGACGAACGAGCGCAGCGTCTTGCGCGACGCCGATACGTTCGTCGACGAGCTCGTGCAAGATGCACCCAAATGCGGGGCCGCGCTCCTGCGCGCCAACGTCTCGCGCTACGTCGTCGACTTGAACCGCGGCCGCGACGAGTACGACGCTCGTGCGGTCGAAGGGGCCCGCAGCGACGTCTCCCTTCCCCACGGCCTCTTCTGGCACACGACGGCGGCCGGCGAGAAGCTGCTCTCCCGCGCGCTCTCCGAGCACGAGGCGGAGGAGCGGCTGCGCGCGGTCTACGACCCGTACCACGCGGAGCTCGAGCGCCTCGTGCACGAGCGCCTCGACGACCATGGCGTGGCCGTGGTGCTCGCGATGCATTCGATGCCGAGCGTGGGGGCCACACGGCAAGGGCACATGCGCCGCGCCGACGTGGTCCCCGGCACCCAGAGCTTCACGACGGCGTCGCCGCGGCTCATCGCCCTCGTGGAAGAGTGGGCGCGCGACCAGGGGCTCTCGTTCTCCCACGACGACCCGTACCGCGGCGGCTGGGTGACGAAGCACTGGGGGCGCCCGCGCCGGCGTTGCCACGCGATCCAGCTCGAGTTTTGCCGCGACTTGTACATGGACGAGACCCGCCTCGAGCGAAAGCCGGAAAGCCTGGCAAAACTGCGCGCAGCCTGCGCCGACCTCGTCGAGCGCCTTGGTGCCGCTGCAAAGACCCTCGCGAAGCGTTGACAAGCGCGCCGGGCACCGCTACACCACGCCTCCCTCCAGCGTTCTGAGGCTCGAAATGGCGAAGAGTGAAATCACCGGCAAGCGTCGTATGAAGGGGAACCACGTTTCCCACTCCAACATCAAGACGAAGCGCTGGCAGAACGTGAACGTGCAGGAGCGCCGCCTCTGGGTGCCCGAGCTCGGCAAGTTCATCCGTCTCAACATCACCACGCGTGACCTCCGCACGATCGACAAAAAAGGCCTCCTCGCGTACGCGAAGGAATACGGCGTCGACGTCGCGAAGCTCTGAAAACTTCGCTGGAGGCGTGAACGAAGGCGTTGGGCACAAGCCCAGCGCCTTTCGTCTTTCGCGTGGCATGAGCACATACGCCGTATGCGCGAGGGCTGCGCCGCGTGCGCGAAGCCCCCTCCCCCGACGACCGCGCTAGCGATCGATGCGAACGGCTTCGAGCTCGACGTAACGCGCGCGCGCCTCTTCGGAGCGCATCGCCTCACCGCCGCGCGCGAACGCGGCAAGCGCCGCCACGGGCCCTTCGAGGGCTTCGATGGCTGCGAGCTGACCGCCTTCGACGGCGACGCGCACGGGCGGCAAGAGGCCCAGCGGGAGCGCCGGATCGACGCGCTGAACGCCGCGCCGAACCGGGAGCGCCACACGCGGCGCCACGAGGCCGAGCGCAGGGATCTCGTGACCTTCCTTGGCTCGCTCGAAGCTCGCGAAGCACATGAGGCCGGTCGCGTCCCGCGCGCCGATCCATTCGACGGCGCCGTCCTCGAACGACGAGGGAGCGAGCGAGGGCACCGCGAAGCGATCCTCGCTGCCCGCGGGGAACTCGAAGAACGAGGGCGCCAAGATGGTGAAGTCATCGTCGCAGAGGCTGCCGCCGGCCGTTGGCCCCGCCGCCGCGCGCAGCTCCTCCGCGATGGACCGCTTCTGAAAGAGCGCCGGCCCAAGCGCCGCGAACGCCTCGAGCACGCTCTTTCGCGCTTCGTCGGCACACGCGGCGAGGGCCGGAGCCGTCGCGGCAGCGTAGGTCGCGCGGCCCGCGAGCGTGAGCGCCGTGCCCACCGTGGCGAAGAGGCGCGGGTTGGCCACGTAGGCCGCCGACGGGACGACTTCGCTGTCGCGGAAGCCGCGGGGGCGCTTGGCGAGGTTGCCGGGCTGGAGCACGCGCCCGTCGAGGCGACGCGGGCTCATGCCGAAGCCGGCGACGAGCAGCGAGACCGACCCGAAGGCGACGCTCGCATCGCGCGCGCAGGCCACGAGGAGCCCCGTGCAGACGGCGTCGACGGCGTTCCCACGGCCAAGAGCCGCATCGACGGCGTCGCGTACGTCGGCGGCGTTTGCGAGGACCGCACGGTCTTTGCGCAGCGCACCCATGGCTTACTCCTCTTCGTCCGCGGGCGAGGCCGCAGCACGACGCGGGACCACCGTGCCGCCCTGCGCGCGGGCCGGCTCACGCACGAGCGCGGCCAACGCCTGCGCCGTGCCGAGGGCGCGCGGGGCCTCGAGGACCACGTAGACTTCGCGGCGCTCGCGCAGCTCGTTTGCGAGCGCCTCGAGGCGCGCGCCGCCGAACGAGCGCGTTTCACCGAGCGCACGGAGACGCAGGTACGCGATCGGGCCACGGGGCACGCCCGCTTGGAACGGGTCGACGCACAGGACGACGCCGAGCTTCTTGGCGAAGACCGCCGCGTCTTCCGCCTCCCAGAGGCCCGAGGGCTCCCAGACGATCTGCGTGCCACCGCGCTCGAGGCGCGCGAACAGCTTGGTCAGGCGATCGCGCCAGACGTTCGAGGGCGTGACCTCGGAGGTCGTCTGAACGAGCATCGTGCGCGCCTGCACAGCGTCGACCATGGCGAGCGTGGCCTCCACCTCGGCCTCGAGGACCTCGCTGGCGCGGGGCGCACGGAGCGAAGGCGGCGCAACGATGCAGAACTCGAAGGCCGGGCCGACCTCTTTGCGCCAGGCGCGCAGGGTCTTGAGCGTGGGGTTCGTGCGCGGCGTGCCGGCGGTGCCGCCGGGGAGAACGGCGGGGTGAAGCTCGAGAAGGCCGAACTTGCTCGCGTACGAGGGCAGCGTGCCCTTGAGCTCGCGCGCGGCAATGTGAACACGGGGAGAAGCCATTGGCCGCGGCAAAGCACGAAGCCCCTCGTGCGACAAGGCGCGCGAAGGGCTTTGGTGACGACGAAGGCCGGCGAGGCCGCTCACGGTGCGCCAGGGCGGTCACACGCGAACGGTGTGCAGACCTTTGCGCATACCGAGACTTGTTTTCGTATTACGCGAACGCCGCTGCGAGGATCCCGCGGTTTCGAACGCTCGAGGCTACGCGTGCCGAAGCTCGGGGTGCTCGCGGAGCACGCGCTCGATCATCAAGTGCGCGAGCTTCTCTTGCATCGAGTTCGAGCGCAGACGCTGGCGCAGGTGGTCGAAGTCGACGTGGTCGAGCTCTTGGTCCTGATTCAGGCAGGAGAAGACGAGCGACTCCTTGCCCGTGACCGGATCGACGTGGCGCTGGAGGCACTGCGCGCAGACCTCTTTCATCATGCACTGCATCGGCGAGTTGATGCTGCCGATGGCGCGGTGCTCGCCGAGGTAAGGCGCAAGCACGCCGTGGCGCGCGTCTTTGACCGCCGCCATCATGCGGTCGGAGCCGATCGCGATGATGCGCTTCAGGTCGCGGAACGCGAAATGGTTCCCGCCGATTTGACCGCGCGCGTACGCGGTCATCGCCTGCACGATGTTGCCGCGAAAGTGCACGTCTTGCGGTCGCCGCGGCGAGACTTCGTCGCCACGGTCGGTCGCGTAGATGACTTGGTCGGCCCACGCTTCGACGTCGTCTTGTTTGAAGACGTCGCCGCCGTCGCGATAGCCTGCAAAGTACAAGATTCGACTGCCGCGCGCCTTGAACGCTCGGGCGATCGAAAAGAGCACCGCGTTGCCGAGCCCGCCGCCCGCGAGGAGCACGTCCTCGTTGGGCTCGATCTCGGTCGGGGTTCCGGTGGGGCCCATGAGCACGACCTGTTCGCCGACGGCGAGCGTCGCGCAGAGCTTCGAGCTCGCGCCCATTTCGAGGACGATCGTGCCCATCAGGCCGCGCTCTTCGTCGACCCAAGCCCCCGTCAGCGCGAGGCTCTCGGTCGAGACGCGGTAGCCCTCGAAGCGCTTCGCGAAGGTCTCGAAGGATTGGAGGCGGTAGAACTGACCCGGCTGGAATTTCCGGGCCGCCAGTGGCGCATGCACGACCACTTCGACGATGGTCTTCGTGAGCCGCTGCACCGAGTGAACCTTCGCCACGAGCAGCTCGTCGAGCTCCGCAGCGAAGTCCGCAAACGGCTTCGCTGGGGTCTTCGCGCGCCCCTCGAAGAGGTTCGCGACGTGCACGCTGCCGTGCTTCGCGCTGGCCATCGCACGGACGACGCTGCCCGCGTAGTGCGGGTGGTTGTCGCCGTAGAACGAGACGAAGCGCTCTTCGTTCGCGTAGCTCGTGAAGAAGCCCTCGCGTGGCGCGCAGGCCTCGAGCACGCGCGAACCGTCTTCGCGGGTCACGACCTTGTGCGTGGCGAAGTACTGCCCCTTGCCGTCGAGGGCGAACGAGCCGGGCTGCTCCTTCTCGTAGGTCGTGTTCGGCGCCGTGCCTGCCGCCACGCACACGGTGCGCGCCGGGAGTTCGAGCACCGAGCCGTCCGCGCGCTCGAAGAGCATGGCCTCCACGGCACCGAAGCGGTCGAGCTTCGCCTCTTTCGGCGAGAGCCGCTCGTAGTAGCGAACGCCCTCTTCGAGGCTCTTCGCCACCTCCTCGTGGTTCAATCGGTAGGCGGGAGACTCCTCGAGCGAGCGGCGGTAGACGATGCTCACGCCGCCCCAGGCCTCGAGAAGCTGCTGCGAACGCGGGTCACGGCCCTCGTGCTTCGCGGCGGTCTTCTCGGCCTCCCACTCGGTCGCGTGAGCCAAGTGCTGCGCGAGCACGCCCCACTCTTCTTCGTCGAAGAGCGAGCGGAACTTCTCCTCCCCCACCGAGGGCCGGAGCTTCGCCACGAGCTCCGCTTCTTTTTCGATCTGTACGAGGTAGTACGCGAGCAGCTCCGTGGCCGTGTCGATCGCCGTAAGGCCACCGCCAATGACGACGGCCGGCAAGCTCACCTGCAGCACCGAGAGCGAGTCTTTGCGGAACGCCCCGGTCGATTGGAGGCCCATGAGGAAGTCGCTCGCTTTGCGGATGCCGCGCGCGAGGTTGTTCTTCATGCTGACGATGGTGGGACGCCCCGCGCCCGCCGCCATGGCGACGTGGTCGAAGCCGAGCTTCCACGCGTCGTCGAGGTCGAGCGTGCCGCCAAAGCGCACGCCGCCGTAGATGCGAACCGCACGGTGGCGCGCCATGGTCAGGTAGAGGAGACCGAGGAAGTTCTTGTCCCAGCGAACGGTGATGCCGTACTCGCTGACGCCGCCGAAGACGAGGACCACGCGCTCGTCGAGCTCCTCGAAGAGCGCACGTGCATGATACACAGGCTTTGGGAGCTGCGTTGGGGAGCCCGTGAGCTCGACGGGCAGCGGCTCCAGCTTGAGCGCGTCGATGGCGACAACCTCGAAGCCGCGCAGCGCCAAGTGCTCGACGAGGGTGTAGCCGGCGGGCCCGAGGCCCACCACGAGCACGCGGTTCCCGTTCGATTCCGGCGTGTAAGGCGCGGTCACGCGCAGCGGGTTCCAGCGCGTGAGCAGGCCGTAGATCTCGAAGCCCCACGGAAGATCGAGCACCTCGGTGAGCACCCGCGTCTCGATCTGCGGAATGTTCACCGGCTCTTGCTTCTGGAAGACGCACGCCTTCATGCAGTCGTTGCAGATGCGGTGCCCCGTGCCTGGGCACGTGGGGTTGTCGACGGTGATCACGGCGAGCGCCGCGAGCGAGAGCCCCTCGGAGCGGAGCGTGTGGGCCTCGCTGATCTTCTCGTCGAGCGGGCACCCCTCGAGGGCGACGCCGATCGGGTTCTTCTTGATCGCGTGGGTCTTCGGCTCGCGCAGGCCCTTCGAGCACGAGTCCTTGTCGCGGTCGTGGCAGTAGAGGCAGTAGTCGACCTCGCGGAGGACTTCGCGCGCGTCGCCGCGGCGATCGGTGAGCGCAAAACCTGGGCGCTGACGCCAATGCTCTTCTGGCCCCACGGCGAGTTCGGGCTCGGTCTCGGGCTTCGGGCGGCGCAGCTGCACGAGCTGGGTGAAGTCGAGGTCGTGCGGCAGGTGGAGCGAGTGCCAGTGGCGAGCGGCGTCACCTTTCGTGGCGAGGCGCGAAGCCAGCCAGGCTTCGAACGCGTCGAGGGTGAAGGCCGCGGCGTCGCCGAAGGCCTGTTCGCCGGGCGCAAGATCGAGCGCCTTCACGGCCTCGCAGCCACAGCCTCCGAGCGCGGCGAGGAGCTTCGTGCCGTCTTCGCGGAGGGCTTCGGTCCAGGTCACGCCACCGGCTTTCGCGACTTTGCGTGCCGTGTCGTCGATGGCAAACACGGCCATCACGGCAGTGGCCACCGCATGCTCTTCGTCGGGGCTCGCGCTCGCGAACGCGGCGATCACCGCACGCGAAGCACACGCGGCGAAGGCGTCGTCGTTGCCGCGCGCACGCCATGCCGAGCCGGCGTCCGCTTTGCGCGCACGCTTCTTTCCAAACTCTTTCTTGAAGCGCCAGAGCACCGACTCTTGGGCGGTTGCGCGCTCGAGGGCCTCGAGCTCACGCTGCACGCCGAAGAGCTGACCGACGAAGCGAGCCAGGTGAGGTGCCGCCGCGAGCAACGCCTCGCTCGTCTCCTTCGGCCCGAAGCCTTCGCCTTTCGCCGCGCGGTAGCGCTCGAAGGTCGCGAAGGCGGCCGCGTCGTGCGCCGCGAACTCCGCGAGGAAGTGCTCGTGGAGACGCCGGAGACCGGCGGGTTCGTAGAGGTCGGCGTAGGAGAAGCCGCTCAGGCCGAGCACGAGCTCGGGGCCACCGGCGAGGGCGCTCGTGTCCACGTCAGCCCTCCTTCTTCTCCGTGCCGTGGTCGTGGTCGTGGTCGTGGTCGCAGTCGGGACCGTGCACGTGCTCCTTCGGAGGGGTCCAGGCGGTCTGCGCGACGTCGCCCTGCTCGAAGCCGAAGTAGACCGAGCACTGCTTGAACATGAACTTCTGGCCTTCCGGCGACGCAAGGTCGACGCGGTAGGTGTTCACGAACTTCACGGAGTCCGAGAGCCACTGCTGCCACGCTTCCTTCGAGACGCTCTCGAAGATGCGCTGCCCGAGCTCGTTCCGGTACGGCGGCCGTGACAGCCCGGGGAGTTCTTTGCCAAGTTTCACGCACTGCACGAGACGGTCGCTCATGGGGTCTTCCTTCGACCCCTTGGCTTAGTGACAACCGGGAACGAAAAGAAGCCCGAACGCACCGCGTGCGCTCGGGCCTCGAAGGAAACGCGAGAACGACGCGTCAGTTCGCGGAGGCGTCCGCGACGGAGGCGTCCGGTGCCGCGGCGGGCGCCGGGGTCGGCGGCGTGTTGTTGGGAAACGCGAGCACGCGGAGGAAGTCGGGCCCGGCGTTGGGAGCTTGCGGGTTCGACGACTGGAGCGGGTCGCCGAGCGCGATGTATGTGTAGCTTACACCCTTCTTGAAGTAGCTCGGCACGGCGGGGTTCGTCGGGCCGAGGGTGGCGGCGGCGACGAGACCGAAGCCGACCGAGAGCAGCGGGTTGCCCGTGGGCGTCGCGCCGGCGTTGCTCGCGAGGTAAATTCCAAGCGCGAGGGCGTTCGGGTCACCGACACTCGGCGCGACGACGAGCGCCGTGGGGGCGCGAAACGCCTTGATGGCGCCGCTACCGGAGGCCCAGGAGGTCCAGCGGTACGTTGCGGCTCCGGCGTCGTCGGTGCCCGCGGGGTCGCCCTGCGCAAAGCGCACGCCGTTCGCGAGCGGCCCGAGCGCCTCCGCCTGCGGAGAAAGGTGCACGAACTGCATGCCGAAAGCGCTCGCTTCGAGCGGCGTGCGGTCCACGGTCGCGACGTAGGCTTGAAGCGGTCGAGCGTTCGTGGAGACCACGGGATCCGCGCCGCACTTGGCCACCGTTGCGTTCGCCGCCGAGCACCCGGTGGCCGCGATGAGGTAGCCGCGCCCTGCCTGGAAGTAGCCGGCTGGAAACTCCTTCAAGAGCACCGCCGCGCCGGGCGTCGCGATCACCGAAGCGCAGGACGTTGCGCCTGCGTCTTCGGGCGCCGCGTAGCCCGGCACGAGGTAGACACGCACCGCCACGTTGCTGATGGCGGTCTGCAACGCCGCGGGAATGCGCAGCTGCGCGCCGGCGTAGCGCGGCAGCGGGCCCTGGACGGTGTCGAAGGGCGCGACGAACTGCGCGCTTCCGCCCACGACCGCGGCGAGGCAGAGGCCCACGCGGGGCGTGTCGGGTGAGGCGTGCACGATGTCGAGCAAGATGTCGCCTCCGGCCGTCCCCGCGTCGACCGACGCAGCGTCCGCACCGCTGTTCGCCCCGGCGTCGAGGCTCGCGTCGAGGGCCGCGTCTTCAGGCCGCCCGGAATCGAGCGCGCCCGCGCCGCCGACCTCTTCCTT